>JBBQMQ010000054.1:0-13715 GCA_038329115.1 Bacteroidales bacterium | reverse complement strand
GGGATGTCGGAATTCCGATTCCGACATTTTCAGGATGAAGAAGTTCCGACTCCAGCAGTTTTCTATGTCGGAATCGGAATTCCGACATCCCAACCATTAATTTTTAGTTTTGTTTATAACTTTTATGCAATTAGTTTGTATATTTATTAATAATCATTTATATTTGTTGCGGGGTAGTTTTTATGCTAAAATCCCGCTTAATCTTACATATTTTCATTTCTGCTATATAATCTTTTGTTCCATCTTTTAAATTCCTTTTTTTATGACTATTTTTACTATTCCTTCCGCAGTTTCGAGACGAAACAAATCTTCTTTTCTTCGTTTTTTAGGTATTTTGGTGGTGTTTGTGGGATTGAGCGTGTGGGGGGCGAGAGGGCAGTATTCCGGCACAGGAACTTTTACACAAATTACATCTTTGACTGATTTAACTGATGGTTATTACGTTATTGCTTATGGAACGACCTTTGCAATGAATAACACATTAAATGCAAGTACTTATTTTCAAAATACAGCAATCACTCCATCAAGCAATGTAATTACTAACCCTTCTTCAACTATTGTCTGGAAGATACAAACGAATGCAACTTATGGCGGACGAACAATTTATAGTGAAAATTCTTCAAAATATGTTTCATATACTGGGAGTTCTAACACGGCTAATGCAGTAGCTAGTGTAACAGCTGGATCAGAATGTTGGACATTTGCATGGTCATCTTCTGTTTTTACTATTACCAATATTACAAGCACAACAAGGTTATTGCAATATAATACCGGTTCACCTCGTTTTGCGTGTTATACAGGGTCACAGCAAAATATAACATTATATAAAATGGTATTAGCACCACCAACACTCACAGCAGATGCTTCAAACAATGATATTGATAATAATATAGATATCCCATTTACTGACAATGCAACCTGGAGAGCTGCAATAACAGCCGTAAAAGTAGGTGGTACAGCTTTAACAGCAACTACCGATTATACCATAACAGCAGGCAATATTCAGTTAAAACCTTCAGGCGGTAATACTTTGTTAAAAACATCAGGAACAAAAACAGTAACCGTTGAAGCTACAGGATATTCTACAGCTACTGTAACACAAGTTATAAATGCCGGAGCAGCAAATAAACTTATAATGAAAACACAACCTACAGCACCTGCAAGTAATGGTGCTGCACTGGCTGCTCAGCCTGCCGTTTACATTCAGGATCAATTTGGCAATGTAACTACAAGTACTGCTACAATTGTTGCTTCTATTGGAGCAGGTTCATGGACACTTGGTGGTACAACCTCGTTAGCTGCAACAAATGGTACAGCTACTTACAGTGGTTTAAAAGCTACAAGCTTAGCTTCAGTTACAGGTGCTACAATTAGTTTTGCATCAACAGGATTAACAGGAATTACATCAAATACGTTTAATATAGCTGCACCAACAATCTCACTAACTGCTGCAACAGGTGCAACCGTTGACACTCCTTTTGATGTTACTTGCACGGACAATTCATCGTGGAAATCTGCCATTACAAGTATTACAGTAGGTGGTACAACTCTTTCTGCCTCTGCATATTCAGTAGCAGCCGGTAAAATTACGTTTACTCCTTCATTATCAACTCTACTACAGACCCCGGGTTCAAAAAACATAGTGGTTATTGCCAACGGATATTCCAATGCTACTGTTACACAAAGTATTGCTGTAGGGACTCCAACAACAAATTCTACTGCTTCAATAAGCGCTGTGTTAGCTCCGGGTATGACACGCACCGTTACTTGTACTGCAAAAGATCAATATAATAATTTAGTTACAGGTTATACTTTTAAATATGAAGTTGTTATTACAAATGACAATCTCTCAATAAATGAATCTTATACTTTAGATGGAACTGCACGAACAGCTTCAATCAATGATTTGAGTGTGGTTGGGACAACTAATGCAAGTGGTGTGGCTACGTTTACTGCAACTCTCCCAGCTTCAATTGATAATAATGATGGTATTAGCATTCAAGTGAAATTAAATAATGGAACAACAAATATTGGTTCTGCTTTTTCGTTTGCACAAACTCAATCACCACAAACAATTACTTTTGATGCATTATCTGCAAAGACTTATGGTGAATCAAATTTTGATTTAACTGCAAGTTCAACTTCAAACTTAACAGTAAGTTTTGCCAGTTCAAATACAGCAGTTGCAACAGTTTCAGGAAATACTGTTACTATTGTCGGTCAAGGTTCCACAAATATAACTGCTTCTCAAAGTGGCGATGTGACTTATAGTGCAGCTGAAAATGTTGTTAGAGCATTTGTGGTTAATGCAAAAACATTGACATTACCTGATGCAGTAGCTCAGAATAAGACATACAATGGTTCTAATGCAGCTGTAATTACAGGAACACTTACCGGCATAATCAATTCGGATGCTGTAACTTTGAGTGGTACAGGTACATTTGCTGACGTGAATGTAGCAGATGGAATTGCAGTAACTTCAACCTGTTTGTTGACAGGAGCAAAAGCAGGAAATTATACATTAACTCAACCAACAGGATTAACTGCGAATATAACGAAAGCAAGCCAGACGATAACATTTAGTGCTTTAACGAGTAAATTAGATAGTGATGCACCGTTTTCACTTACTGCAACTGCAAGTTCATCGTTAACGGTTTCATATTCTAGTTCAAATACCTCTGTCGCAACAATCTCAGGAAATATGGTAACGATAATAAGTGCAGGTTCGACAGATATTACAGCTTCTCAGAGTGGTAATGGGAATTATAATGTAGCACCAAATGTAATCAAGACTTTAACAGTAAATGCTGGCCCAATAATAACATGGAGTCCAACTGGAATTTCTTCTTATGGAACTTCACCCTGGTCTTCAACCACAGTAAATTCCAATTTAACGGTTGGTGGTCTTACAAGAGGTAGTGGTTTGGGTACAAGTGGTACTGCGGCTTCTGATGCTTGGGGTGGATCAATGAATACAGCTAATGTAGCAACATCAACTGCAGCAATTACTGCAAATCAATTTGTTACATTTACAGTTACTCCAAAAACAAATTATGGTGTAAATCTATCTACACTAGATTTGTATTACAGAAAAAGTGCAACAGGACCTGCTTCTGGTCTATTACAATATGCAATTGATGCTGGTGCTTACATTGACATCTCTACACTTTCATTTGGAACTTCTGGTTCATCTACAAATGGAGCACTTTCTCAAATAAATCTAAGCAGCGTGTCATCATTACAGAGTGTATCATCTGCTAAGGTAATCAAATTTAGAATTGTACTTTATGGTAATGGCGCTTTAAATGGAACGTGGTATGTATATAGTACTGGATTATATATTGGTGGTACTGTAGCTAATGCTGTACCTCCTACCGTAACCACATCCAACATTAGCTTTATCAGTTCAAATTCAGCAACGAGTGGTGGAAATGTTACAGCCGATGGCGGTGCTTCAATTACGGATAAAGGAATTTGCTGGAGTACTTCTGCAAATCCGGAGATTACTGATGCTAATGTTTCGGGAAATTCTGGTAAAGGTATATTTATATCAGTATTAGAATTGTTAAACCCGAGCACACTTTATCATGTCAGGGCTTATGCAACCAACTCTGTAGGAACTGCTTATGGCGAAGATAGAAGTTTCACTACGCTGGCATCATATACACTTACTTTTGACAAAACAGGTAATGGTAGTGTTCCAAATTCAGGAAGTTATGATGCAGGATCTCTTACAGTTTCAGCTACAGCAGATGCCGGTAATCGTTTTGTAAACTGGACAGATGGTAGTGGAGCTTTTGTTTCTACTGCAAATCCATATCAATTTACTGTTTCTGCCGACAGAACTTTGGTTGCTAATTTTGCAGACTTTACCACTACAATTTCTGCGGCCACTTATGCATCAACGATGGCAAATTGTCCAACTTGTAATATCACTGTAAATAATGGTGGCGAGTTCACAAACGATGGAACCGCAGATAGAACATACAATACTATAAGTGTTGCTGGTGGTGGAAAGCTTACCAATCCAAGTGGAAGTACACTTCGGTTAACAGCTCTAACACTCAATAGTGATGGTAACGGAACAGGAACTTATGTGGATAAAGGAACATCGGTAATTACATCAGCCAGTGTCAATCAAACTCTTGGTACTGACCGTAACTGGTACTTATCTTCACCAATAAGTGCAGCTGGACTTCCTGGTGCAGATAATATTTACTACTATGATGAAACAGTGGTTAGTGCTGTTCCTAATGACAGTTGGAAAACACCAACAGGAACTCTGACAGTTGGGAAAGGCTATATAGTTAATCCAACATCTTCTGTATACGATAAAATAACCTTTAACGGTGCACTAAATAGCGGTGATCAAGCAGCTGTAACCCTTACCCGAACTACTGCAAAATCCAGTTCTGTAGGATTTAATTTAGTTGGCAATCCTTATCCATCTTACCTGAATGCCAATGCCTTACTTAACGATGCATCAAATACGAATGTATTGAAAACAATTTGGTATAGAACAAATAATGGATCAGGCTGGTCATATCCAACTTTTAATGCAGAAGTAGTTATTGGTGTACCGACAAACAATTTGGGTTTAATACCGCCCATGCAAGCATTCTGGATTCGTGCAATAGATGATAATGTATCATTCTATTTTAAAAATGAAATGCGTATTCACAATACAAGCGGTTCTTCTATTCCATTCAAAGCCCCTGCAGTTGCAGCCAATCAAATTCTCCGTTTGAAGGTAGTCAGTGGCAGCAATTATGATGAAGCAGTGGTTTATTTCAATCCAAATGCTGCAACCGGATACGATACGTACGATTCACCAAAAATGATGAATGGAAGTACTTCGCTAGTTCCCGATATGTTTACCATGGTGGGAACAGAACAATTAATAATAAATGGTATGAATTCAATTCCTACTGAAATACCGTTGTATATCAAAGCAAATGCTGCTACAGCTTCTCAGTTTAGTCTGTCGGCTACCGAAATAAACAATTTCGAAGCAGATACGAAGGTTTATGTAAAGAACAATAAGACAGGTGAACAAAAATTGATATCCGACGGAACAGTTTACACCTTCGCTGCCAGCACAATTGCCGGAACTGATCCAGCTTTAAGTGTTATTATCAAAGCTCCGGGCACTGTTACAGATTTGGCAACTGACAACAGCGCAATGCTGAATGTATATGCCAATGCCTCAGGACAAATCACTGTTACCACACATTCGTTTAATCTGAACAGCGAAAGTTCGGCAACGGTTTACAATGCCATTGGTCAGAAACTGGTTTATAAACAACTGAAGAGTACTCATACGCTTATTGATATGCCTTACAGCGCGGGAGTATATGTAGTAACCGTACTCAACAACGGAGAAAAAATAACACGAAAAGTAATCCTGAATTAAACATATCCTTATGAAAAGAGTAATAGCAACTACAGAAAAACTCGCGTACATTTCACCCATGATGGAAAGGATAATGCTGGATAATGACATTTCTCTGGCATTGGACTCTACTCCGCCGGGAGGTCCGAATGAAGTACCAACAGGTGCGCTTGCCCCTGAATATTTGAAAAACGATCCGTTCAAAACGAACAACGCATAAATTAATTAGTCCCCGATTTTTCGGGGACTTTTTTAAATGTCCTTGCCCGTCAGATTACGTTGAGAATTCTGACGGGTTTATTACGCCTGCTACTATGCATAAAATCAAATAAATATTTATCTTTGTGGAAATAATAAGAAAAATACAAAAAACACATAATTTTAATCGATATGGATTTGAAAAGACTGGTAGAGATGAAGACAAAATTTGTTGCCCGCGAAGTAGGTAATGAATTAATTTTAGTGCCATTGGTCAATAATGTAGCCAAAATGAGTGAATTGTTTACTCTGAATGAAACCGCCAGGTTTATCTGGGAAAATTCAACCGGAATGATGACCGAGGAAGAATTAGTACAATTGATGACAAACACGTTTAATATCGATAAAGTTACAGCTTCAAAAGACATATCAGCCTTTCTGAATCATATAGAAACTCTATTCAGAAAATCAGATTATTGATTTCCCATGCAACAACAAAACCAATTAAATCTGGCAATTGCCGGTTTCAACATAACACTCCTTTCTGATATTCTGATGGAATTGGAAGAAGGGTATCTGCCTTTTGTTGCTGAAAAAGAATACATTAACGAAAACATAACGATTCAGTGTTTTGCAGGAATACCCATTAACCCGTTTTCGGATGAAGAACTGGTATTTGAGGCTAAAAACGAAGTACAGCGGTTTTATTCTATTTATAGATTAGACAAAGAATTGGGATTTGTAATCTTTAACCAGCAAAACCGCGACGAAATCCAGCAAATAGCAATTTTAGATGAAAGTTTCGGACATTGGAAAGTCTATTCCGAAAAATTATCTGATGGAAAGATTATTCCACTGAAATATCCACTCGGGCCAATTGTTATGCATTATATGACCTTAAAAGCCGAAGCGGTAATGATGCATGCTTCATGCACTTACGATGAAAAAAAAGGCCGGATCTTCACCGGTTTTTCCGGTGCTGGAAAAAGTACCATGTCAAAACTCTGGTCGGATGCCGGAAATGGAATTGTGAATGATGACCGGATTATTATCCGAAAACAGGATGAAAGCTATTTAGTCTACAATACCCCTATGTATTATAAAGACAGACCGAAACAGGCTCCGCTTAATTCCATTTTTCTAATCAGCCATTCTCCTGAAAATAAAATTCAAAAACTTACCGGCGCACAGGCAATTTCGAATGTAATGGCTTTCAGCATTCAGAACAATTTTGATAAACAATTTATACAAAACCGATTGAACTTTTTCAGTGATCTTTGTTCCTCAGTTTCGGTTTACAAACTGGGATTTGTCCCCGATGAAAGTGTCGTTCAATTTATTTTAGAGCATGAAACCTGATTCCAAAGCCAATAATTTGCTTGATCTTGTTGAAATTTTGCTGGACGAAGACCAACAATTGAGTTTTAGCATGCAAGGCTACAGCATGTACCCTACACTTCGTACAGGCGATAAAGGTATCGTTCAGAAATGGAATGCCAACGATGTGAAAATTGGTGATATCGTGGTATTTAAGACAAACAACAAACTCGTTGCACACAGGCTGATTGACATTTATTACCGGGAAGGAGTTCGAATATTCATTGCAAAAGGAGATAAAAATAATCATACCGACGAACCGTTTGATGGTTCTGCCATTGTAGGCAAGATAACCTCCTTTCAACGAAAAAAAAGAATTCTGAGGATGGATAGCACAGGCATGAAACTTAGAAAATTCTCTGCTTTGCATTTCTCTAAATTTGCAATTCCGTTCTACGATCTTTTCCTTCGGTTGAGAAATCAATTCTGTAATCTTTCTTCAACATTCAATTCGATTAAGGAAAACGTATCGATAATTTCAAAGAATTCGGGGAAAATATTTTCCATAAATGCACTGATTTCAATCCTTCAGGGTGTTGTGCCTTTTATAATTATCATCTGCATAAAATCATTGATCGACCAGCTAACAAAACCGGTTATAAATGACTCGCAACAACATTTGTTTCTGTTTTTGCTCATAATTACGGCATTTTTCTTTCTGTTAAGCGGTCTTCTCTCCGAAATCAGTTCCTATTATTCCGAAAAATTATCGCAATCGGTCACCCGGCAGATTTACGAAAAACTACACGGAAAACATACTTCGCTGGACTTATCGAACTATGAAAATCCGTCAAAACAAGACAAAATTCATCGGGCTGTACAGGAGGCATCATTCCGTCCGATAAAAATATTGAATGAACTGCTAACCGGCATAAAATCAATTGCTTCATCTTTATTTCTGGTAGGTTTATTTATATCCATCCGGTGGTATTTGATGTTGATTTTATTAATTGCAATCATTCCCGGCATCGTTGTCAGGCTAAAATACTCCAGAAAATTATACAGTTTAAAAGAATCACAGAGCACAAAAGAACGTGAAATGTATTACTTTAACCGGATTTTAACCGGTTTTCCTTTTGCCAAGGAATTGAAATTATTCGGTTTCTCCGGTTTTTTCAAAAAAAGGTTTACTTCGGCTCAGAATTCTCTTTTTGAAGAAAAAATTTCACTTCGTAAATCCCAACTCAGGCTGGGAATATTTGCTCAGGTTTTCGCTGTTTTATTGATTTTTGTGTCGCTGGGATTTATTTCTGTGCTCAAAATGAATGGTGAAATATCTATCGGTACAGTGGTATTGTTTTTCTTTGCATTTCAGCGGGGTTATTCTGTTCTGAATGATTTTTTCCAGTCCATAACCCGGATTTTAGAGGACAATACTTTCTTGAAAGATTTTATTGATTTTCTGAATCTCACTACCCGTTCAAAAATTTCGTCGGAGAAAGATATTCCTTTTTCAATCCAGAAAGAAATCCGGTTCGAAAACGTAAGTTTCCGGTACGAATCGAGCAAACGGGATGCATTGAAATCTGTCAATATCGTTATTCCCGTTGGAAAGACGGTGGCTTTTGTAGGAGCAAATGGCTCCGGTAAAACCACGATGGTAAAATTATTATGCGGTTTTTATGAACCCGACGCAGGAAAGATATTTTTCGACAATCAGGATGCCAATTTGATTGGACAAAATAAAATTTGCGAGAAGATTACTGCTGTTTTTCAGGATTTTGCCTTGTATACTATTCCTGCATTCGAAAATATCGGTTTGGGAAATACAAAAATACCTTTCGACAAGGAAAGAGCAAAAAAAGCGGGTCAAGCTGCCGGTATTGATTCCGTAATTGAACAATTACCGGATGGCTACGAAACGCTTCTTGGCAGTCAATTTAAAGGTGGTGAGGAACTTAGCATTGGGCAATGGCAAAAAATGGCTATTGCGCGCGCTTTTTATCGCGATTCGCCACTGATTTTGATGGATGAACCTTCGAGCGCTTTGGATGCAAATTCCGAGCTTCAAATTATTGAGAGTTTAAAGAAATTGTCAACCAATAAGACGGCCGTGATTATCAGTCATCGACTTTCCACAGTTCAGTGGGCAGATTTGATTTATTTCTTTCAGGAAGGTGAAGTTGTGGAATCAGGGACTCACATCGAATTGATGAAGTTGAAAGGAAACTATTTCTCATTATTCCAATCAGCAACAAAAACAAGTGTTTGAATCAAGCACTATTTCGCCAAACTCAATCATTGCATTAAACAGCGAAATCTTTTGGAATTTTTTCAAATCTGCAACCGGAATGTCTTTCTCCACCAGTTTACCTGTTTCCAGTAATTCTGTTCGGTTCACACCGTAAATCAGCGGAATGCGTGGTGTAAGCCAATTTTCACCATCGAATAATGCAATATTGGAATAAGAAGAGTCTGTCAGCAAACCGTTTTTTACAAGCAACACATCGTCACAATCACCACGGCTGGCAAAAGCGGCATTATATCCGGTGCGGTCTTCCAACTTAAAAGCGGAACTTTCCAACTCTGTCTCCACTAATTTCAGCGTGCGTATTTCTCGTCGGATATAAGGTGTAAATTCCACCAACAAAACATCCGAGTCGTAAACAATCCGGCATTTATAGATTCCTTCACCGGGAATTGCATATTCATTCAGCGTTTCAAAAACACGAATTGGTTCCTCGTCTGGGAAAAAAGCTGCAAAAGCTTTATTCACACGCTCCTGATGGAATTTCAGACGATAAAAAATTCCATCTTTCAATTTTATAGATTCAATGAACCGGCACATAAACCTTTTGTATTAGTTCTTCATATTCTTTTTCAAGTTCACTTTGAGCAGTAACTCCTCCCCCACTCTTAAAAATCATTTTATTTTCAACTTGCTCAATAAATCTAATCATAACGGCAGAATCCAGATTTCTTCCATCAAACCAGCCACAGATTCCAGTATAAAAACCACGTTCGTAGCCTTCTGCCGTTTCAATTATTTCCAACGTTTTTTGTTTGGGAGCACCACAGATAGACCCTGCCGGAAGCAAAGCAAACAGAATATCGCCAAATCGTTCGCGGTAATTGTCCGGCAATTGTCCTGTTATTTCCGAACTTACCTGTAATAAATCTGTTGCGTTCGTTTTTATTTCATCCAGATATCGGTATCTCTTTACTTCCACACGATTAGCAACCAAACTCAGGTCATTTCGTATTAAATCGACAATGGTGGCGTGTTCCGCTCTTTCTTTCGGATCATTTAGAATTATTTCCTGTGCATTGGGAATTGTGGCATCAATCGTTCCTTTCATAGGATAAGACGAAATCGTTTGTCCTTCAATTTTCACGAAAGTTTCGGGAGAAAAAACCACAAACTGATTATTAAACCAAAGTTTGTATTTTGCCGAACCAAGTTCATATAAATCCAGCAAAGATAGATTAGTCC
Source organism: Bacteroidales bacterium (assembly GCA_038329115.1). GTDB lineage: Bacteria > Bacteroidota > Bacteroidia > Bacteroidales > Paludibacteraceae > Paludibacter. The sequence goes on along the minus strand of JBBQMQ010000054.1, from coordinate 3,315 downwards.
TGACTTTGGTGGGTTGAGTCAGATTGGTCAAAAATGAATTTCCTTTATGGATTTGTTCCTGAACGTATTCGAATTTCTTTTTATATTCTTCAAAATCAACCGATTCAATTTCCCAGTCAATCCGTCTTGATTCCTGGTTCTTGGCTCTTGATTCCCCATTCTGAAATCTCACGAAACGATCATCCAGATCATCTTTCTTAATCACATAACCGGTTTCTGCTTTATAATCAATAATAAACAAAAAAGGGAGTTGAGAAACAGCAAAATCATTCATTTGTTGAATAATTTGTTGTTTTTTCAGAAGTATGTAAGGGAATTGTTCCGTCATTTTTGTTTATCAATTCAAGCAGGTGCAAAGTTATACATTTATACTTTTATTTTATCATGTCAACTTTAATTTATGGTCTGCATGACAATATTAAAAAGATTTCTTTCTCTTTCCAAAAAAAAGATGTAAGTTTGCATATCATCAATAAAATTAAGTGAATATGAAACGATTAACCTATTATTTTCTGGCTTTTGTATTGGTAGCCATTACTTTTAATTCCTGTACTACAAATGAAACAATGTTTGATCAAAGTCTATTGATTGGGAAATGGGTTTCCGGAACTGAATATTATCGGTACGACAGCACCGGTAGCGGCGTTACCTGGGATACTGCAGACTTCGTAACAGAAGCTGAAGGTCAGGCATATACGTGGACTCTGGTGAATGCAGAACTTACACATATCCATATTTTACAAACAGGCGGCGGCGGTGTACCAAAAGTTTATACGGTTACAGAATTAACAGCAACCACGTTAAAGTATAAGGATGATTTTGGTAAAGCTTTCTCCTATACTAAAGTGAACTAATTTCTTCAATCAACTTTCATTTTTTGTACCCCGGATAAATCATTTCTATTTTAAATACTCTGATTTTTAGTATGAAGAAAGCACTGAAAATTACATTAACATCCGTGGCTGCGCTATTTGTCGTGGCATTAATTGCGGTTCTGGTATTAACCTGGGTGGTTTTTACACCTTCTAAACTGACTCCACTTGTTCGCAATCAGGTAAGTAAATTCATAACCTGTAAGTCTGAAATTGGAAATGTGGAACTTACTTTTTTCAGTACATTTCCTGAATTTGGTATAAAAATTAGCGATTTAACGCTGATAAACCCGATAACCGGAGCCCCGACCGACACACTGCTAAACGCCCAAACAGCTATTGCAGCTATTGATTTGAAAGCTTTGTGGAAAAACGATGAACTTATTTTGCATAATTTACAATTAGAAAATGTAAGACTCAACCCCTTTGTCGACAAAACCGGAAAGGCCAATTACGATGTTTACAAATCCAATGCAAAAGATACGACTGCTTTTAAAAATCCTTTTGAAAAAGTAGATTTACAAGACTTTACATTCCGAAATACTCAAATTTCATATATCAATTTAGCCACTTCTAAATTCGCAAAACTGCGGGATATGAATGGAAAATTGAGTTTCAATATGAAAGGTGATGCTATTCATGCTTCCATTATTGCTGATTCTCCCGAAGTTTCTTTCAAAATGGACAGCACTGATTACCTCAAAAAGGCTGGTTTAAATATCAACATTCCTCTTCAATATGAAAAGCAAAGCAAATTAATCACATTGCAAGATGCCAAAGTTATCTTAAATGGTCTGATTGCCAAGATGGATGGAACATTTCAAAGCAGCTCAGTAAATGATGACATAATTACATCAATTCGCTTTACTACAGACAAATATCAAATAAAACCGCTTTTGGAAATGGTTCCTCCGAAATATACTTCCGCAATGAAAGGAAAGAAACTGGATGGAATTGTAAACTCAACAGGAACAGTAACCGGAATTTACAATGATAAACTATTTCCTGTTTTCAATGTACATGTTGAATTTGAAAAAGGAACATTCGAATACGAGAATTTTTCATATAAACTGCGTGAAATTATCGGAAACGCAGATGTAATTTTCAATTTGAATGATGAGATGGCTTCAAAAGTGATTCTCAACGATGTAAAAGCTAAAACCGGGCAGTCTGTAATTCAGGCAAAAGGACTTGTTGATTACATAATGGCTGATGATATGTTGTTTGATTTGGATATGAAAATGCAGTTAAATTTACCGGAACTGGAACCTATGATGCCTGACAGTATGGCAATTAAACTCAATGGAATGGCAACTGGCACTGCAAAAGCACGGTTTATGTTCTCCGAAGCAATGGATATGAATATTGAGAAAATGAATATCTCTGGAAAATTTGATGCAACCAATCTGAGTATAACTTACGATAGTCTGTTGATGTCGTCTGATAACGCAAAACTCAATCTGGTCATTCCAAATACTAAAAATAAATCAGCTCATTTTATGCAAGCCGGACTTTGGTGCGATAAAATGAAAGTATTTAAAGGAAATGGTATCAAATCAACAATTTACAACGTCAATCTCCTTTCTGAGATTACAGATTTCAGAAAAACCGAAAAAATGAATACGCTGAATTGCGATTTTAATTTTGATAAAATGTTGGCATCAATGGATAATATGTCAGCCAATCTCGAAAAATCGAAAGGCAAATTATCAATGAAAATAAATTTTAGCGATTCTGTTTCCATTCCGAAAGTCAACTGTAGTTTTGATGTCCAATCACTTGAAGCATCGATGGATACAATGTCTGCTAAAATCAATTATCCGAAAGGGGAATTCACCATGCAAGGTGATAAATCTCATCCCGACCAAGCTGTTTTTAATATAAATTACACCAGCAACACAACCTCGGCAACTATGGGTGGTAAAAGTTTTGCTGCGCAACAAATGACTGTGAATGCGAAGATTGCACACAATGACAAAGAAAAAAGCACCATGCTGCAATGGATTCCAACCGGTACGGCTTCGATGGAAGAAGGTAAAATTACAATTGAAGGTGTAAAAGCAAATATTGAAATTCCGGTTATTGAGTTTAGTTTTACGCCCGATGATTTTATAATCAAAAAAGGTAAATTTATTGTTGATAATTCTGATTTTCAATTAACAGGCAAACTGTGGAATGTAAATAAATATTTGCGTGATGAAGGTCTTTTGAATGGTGATTTCAATTTCACGTCCAATAAAACAGATGTATACAGGCTCATGGAACTTACCAGTGGATTTGGGGTGAAAGATTCAGCAGCAACTGCATCAACTACAACAATACCGGAACAGGAAGCATCTTCAGGCCCGTATATGGTTCCAAAAGGAATGAATTTAAGATTAAATGCTCAAATCAATGAAGTTCATCTTGGATTCGATACCGCCCGTAATGTTCTCGGTGATTT
>JBBQMQ010000053.1:0-13756 GCA_038329115.1 Bacteroidales bacterium | reverse complement strand
TTAAATTATAGCTTCCAGAATACCTTGAGCTATGCCAATAAATTCGGGAAACATGATTTGTCCGCAATGGTTGGTCAAACCTGGGAATCAAATAATTATCAGACTTATTCGGCAATGAAATCCGGAGTTCCAAATAACAACGAAGCATTCCAAATTTTAGGAGCAGCTACAGTTAATGCAAGTGTAGATGGTTATAAATCAAATAATTATTTAATATCGTATCTTGGACGCTTGAATTATAGTTACGACAACAAATACTTAGCAACTGTATCTATCAGGCGAGATGGTTCATCAAAATTTGCTGAGGGGAATAGATGGGGAAATTTCCCTTCATTCTCATTGGGATGGCGTTTAGATCAGGAAGACTTTTTCAAAAAATGGGAACAACCAATTATTTCAAGCACTAAATTAAGAGGTGGTTGGGGGCAAAATGGTAATCAAAATATTCCCGCTTTTTCTTATGCAAATACTGTAGGTACGAGCGAGATATGGATTTATGCGTTTAATAACGGAAAAAACACCTTACAAGGTTACGGTTCAACATCAACGGGTAATCCGGATATTCGCTGGGAAACAAGTGAACAATCGAATTTGGGACTTGATTTGTCATTCTTTAAAAGCTCACTTACTTTAAGCACAGATGTATTTTTGAAAACTACTCGAGATATGCTTTTGCAGAATCCAATTCCAATCATGTCGGGCTATCAAAACACACCTTGGGTAAATGCAGGTTCAGTAGAAAATAAGGGATTAGAAATCTCACTTGGGTATAAAGGAAATGTTGGAGACTTTAAGTATGGAATCAATTCAAATTTCACCATCCAACGAAATAAATTAGTTTCTACCGGAACAAATTCCAATCCAATTTATGGAGGTGTTTCTAAAAATGTTGTAGGCGATGAATTTGGCAAGTTTTATGGCTATAAATATGTAGGTATTTTCCAGACACCAGAAGAAATTAATTCGTATGTTGGTGCAGATGGGGTAACAAAACTGCAACCATTAGCCAAACCGGGTGATTTTAAATATGAAAATGTTACACCGGATAATAAGCTGAATGACGATGACCGAACGTATATAGGCAATCCAAATCCGGGGTTGATTTATGGTGGTAGCATTAATTTAGAATACAAGGGCATTGATTTGGGAGTATTTGTTCAGGGAGTTGCCGGAAATGATATTTGGGCAAATAGCAAATCGCTTTATAGAGGTGCCAGTACAACTAATTTGTTGGAAGGTACTTTCACTGAAGCATGGAGACAGGCTGGCGACATAACTGATATTCCGAGAATATCGCGGAATGATATGAATAATAATTTTAGAGCTTCATCGTGGTTTGTTCAAGATGGGTCATTCTGTAAAATTAAATCGGTACAAATTGGATATTCGATCCCTGCTAAACTGATTAAAGCTACTAAGGTGCTTCAAAGTGCACGTATCTATGGTTCTGCCGAAAATATATTGACAATCAGCAAATTCAAATTTATGGATCCGGAAGTGCCCAACGGTAATGCGCTCTATATGGGTATAGAAAACACACAATACCCTAACCCAAGAGTTATGGTGATAGGACTTAACTTACAATTTTAAAAATTATACAAAATGAAACAATTAATATATAGCATCAGCTTGCTACTGGTTATTGTTTTTGGTGGTTGTACCGAAGATGATTTGAATGTTACTATGTATGGAAGTCGTGAAGATAAAGAATTTTATAAAAATTTGGATGACTTCAAACAAATGACTACAACCTGTTATTTTATGATTAAACTAAGGTATACTGATGAGATGGCTGCTCAAATGTTATTCCTTAATGATTGCCCTACTGATGATTGCGAAAAAGGGGGAGGTTCACTTGGAGATTATGGCGATGTGGCTAATTTGGAGTCGTTTAATATCTTTACAACAAATGGATTTGTTGCCCAAATGTGGAAAACCTGTTATCAGGGTATTTATCAGGTTAACCTACTTTTAGATAACGCAGCTATCTATAGACAAGCCAATCCGGGGTTAAGCGTTGCAGATGCAAAAACGCTTACACGATATGAAAATGAAGCCAAATGGATCAGAGGATATTACTATTTTCATTTAGCATATTTCTTTGGTGATGTTCCTTTGTTTATTCATGCAGAAAGTCCGACTAATATTTATAAAGAGCGTTCTCCTGTGAATGAAGTCTGGGATCAGGTAGTCAGTGATTTTACAGCTGCCACCAATTTGCCTAAACGCAGTGAATATGCTGCCGAAGATATGGGACGCGCAACCAGCGGAGCGGCTTGGGCTATGTTGGGACGCACCTATTGGTTTAAACGTGATTTCGTTAAAGCAAAAACGGCATTGGATGTCCTCACTACTGGTGCTCAAAAAACTGAATATAGTTTGGATGCCGATTTTGCATCACAGTGGCTGAATAGAAATAGTAACGCTAAAGAATCGATTTTCGAAATTCAATACAAAAGCAATGGAAAGGCATGGAATTTCAGTTACGGTTGGTGTGGAATCACTTTTATACCTGCCTGTGATGGAGGGTATGAATTTCACTTGCCATCAAAGTTGTTGTTGAATGATTTTGACGCGGAAGATCCGCGTATTACATGGACTTTTGTAATGCAAGGTGATAAATTCAAAAACAACAATCATGTAATTAACCGTGTATCGGCTACTTATCGTATGTATGACAGAAAGCATTTTTACAGCATGAGCGAAAATTCCGGAGCTACGCCACCCATTGCACCGCAGGATTTAGTCGCAACTAATTATGTGATACGGTATGCAGATGTATTGTTGATGTATGCTGAATGTTTGCTTGAGTCAGGAGATATAGCCGGAGCAAAAACCTATTTGAATAAAATACGTAAAAGAGCCCGTGAGTCGAGTCCGCTTGATAATACGCGTGAAACGCAGATTAATAAACCGGCAACAAAATCGACTTCTTTACCGGACATTACAAGTGCCGACCCGGAAGTGGTTCGTTTGGCAATTTGGAAAGAACGTCGAAATGAATTGGCTTGTGAAGGATTGAGACGCATGGATCTGATTCAACAACAACGTTATGGAACGGTTATGACTGCGTATTTCAACAACACGACTATCACAAAAGAAAACCCTGCCAAGGGACAATATTGGACAAAAGAAAAAGAATTATATCCGATTCCACAGTCAGAAAGGGATTTAAGTCATGGAAAACTGACCCAAAACCTGGGTTATTAAATTTTCAAAAATTAATATCATAAGACTTGATAAATTGTCAAGTCTTATGATGTTTTTTCCTATTATCAAAGCTCGCCCTATTTTAGTATCACTCATTTTCAAAGTAATAAAACTTTTATTTAAAAACAATCATCATGAGAACTCACTTTGTCATTTTAGCACTTTTTTGCACGTTATTTATTAGTGCTGCCACTACTAAGAACTTACCTCAAAATATAATTGAAGTAAATACTGATTATGTTTTACAGAACAATTATTACGGAGGAGCCATGCAATGGGAACCTAACGATCGTGATGCCATGACTGAAGCACAATGGGATCGTTTGTTTTCGCGTGTGAGATATATGAAATTGGGGTATATCCGTTGTTGTATTATGCCTTATTTTTATTGTTTTGGTTTTGATGGCAATAAGCCAAAGTTTGTTTGGAATACAGATTCTACAACCGTTAATGCTCAATGGTTTGCCAATTCAAATCGGTATTTGAAAGATTTATATCGATTACTTGATTTTTGTCAAAAAGAAAAAATTGATGTGCTGCTTGGTGAATGGTGGAGACCAAATAATGTAGAATGGAAACAAGCAGTACCTGTGAAGTTACCTAAATATGCCATAGAATTGGACGATCCATTGTATGCAGAACAGGTGGCAGCGATGGTTAATCATCTTGTCAAAGATAAAGGTTTCACCTGTATTAAACAATTCAATTTTGGAAATGAAGTAAATTTATTGGCACAAGTTCCTGGTATGGGTTATACATGGGAAAAATGGAAAAAATCAATTCAAAACCTATATTCTAATCTCAAACGAGATAATTTGGGATACATAAAAATAGTAGGTCCTGATGGTGGTTATTGGGGAGAAGACACTTGGTTTAACAAAACCTTAGAACAATTAGACAAGGAAGTTTCGGTGATTGATTTCCATTGGTATATGGACAAAGATTGGACATTGACTAACCGTGTGGAAGATGAAACACGCATGTTCCGGTTTTTTACTCAGTTGAACAACAAAGATAAAAAAAATATCTGGGGCGAAATGGGAATACGAGATGGGCATAACGAAATTTTTGATCAACAAACACAACTCCATTCAGTTTGGTATGGTACTTTCGTTGCCGATGGGCTTATTCAAACTCTCCGTTCAGGCTGGTCATCAGGCAATGCATGGGGCATGGATGATGCCATGCACTACAAAGATGATTTAGATGAACAAAAAATATGGGGTTTTTGGAATTCGATTGCTGAACAAAAAGGCAAACCTGAAGAAGCTGCTATTCGTCCATGGTTTTATACCTGGTCATTACTTTCGCGCAACTTCCCAAAAGGATCAGAAATAATTTATTCTAATTCATTTCGTACCCAACACCTTAACTGCGTAGCTGCCAAAACACCAGATGGTAATATCTCTTTTGCAATAACCAATACGGCTGATTTTCAACAAAGTGTTACCTTACAGATACCAACCATTGAAAACAAGCAGACGATTAATAAATATGTTTATTTCGAGAATGACCGTCCTGTAGATGCAAATGGATTTCCTGTAGTGAAAGAGGTGATTAAAAAAGCGGATTTAAAGAAAGGAATTCGAATTGATTTTCCTGCCAGTGGTTTTGTGATGCTTACAACTATTGGTGCTGGAAAGCCAGTCATTAAATCGAATGGAAATCAATTGATTGATCCTATGGAAGGACTGCAATTAATGTTTGATTATTCGAAGAACATAGGTATGAACGGATTTGCAAAACATCCGGATGCATGTGGTTCGATATCGCCGTTATGGAATTTCTCAAGACTTAAATACGATTATGGAACAATCCATCCTTCCACAAATACCGAAACAGCTTTTATTACCTATAAATTGGATGGTTTGACTGATTTCAAAATTGCTGTCTCAGGTACTGAAAAAATTGAGGGACGTTTTAAAGTGTATGCGTCAGCCGATAATAAAACATGGTCGGAAATTGAATTTACCTACCCAACTCCTGAATTGACCATCTGGCGTTGGTTTCACACTACATTAAGTCCTAAAACAAAGCTTAAAGGATTCAATTATCTCAAAATTGAAATGAACCCCAATGGTTGGTTTGACAGTAGCCGTGTGCGTGAAGTAAGAATTATGAAATAAAAAAAATAAAAAATAAAAACTGAATATGAAGACAAACCCCAAAGAAGAATTCCTTAACGCTTTGAATCACAAGAAAATATTGAATTCAGTTCCCATTTGGGAACTTGAATTCCATTTGTGGCAAAAGCTTGGCGTTGGTGATTTATTCGTAGGAAATGATTTTTTAAAACTAACCAGTGCCGAGAAAGAAAAAGCATTGTATTCAAATGTTGAAACTATAGAAAAGGTGTGTGAACTTTTGCACTTTTCGGCAATAACAATACCCGGTGGATATTGGGAAGTTAGTCCTGGTGAACCTGCATTTCTTTGGTTGCCTGATGAATATAGATTTAGACAGGCAGCGTTGTTAAAAGAAAGAATTGGCGATAAAGTGGCAATGGTTGCAAATGCCGGAGGTGTGATGGCAATGCCTGAGGGTAATGATTATGTTGATTTCTCAATCAAAATGATGACCGAGCCGGAAGAAATTGATTTAATTTCCCAGAAGATATTTCAGAATGGCGTTGATGCAATCCAACGATTTTCAGATATGGGCATGGATGTTATATTAACGGCATCTGATATTGCAGATAGTCACAGTCTTTATTTTGATCCAGAACAATTAGAGCGTTTTATTTTTCCCTATTTATCTAAATGGGCAGAATTCATAAAGAATAAAAATATGAAATCGATTATGCACACCGATGGAGATATTAATAATGCTTTGGAAAGAATTGTAGAATGTAAGATTGATGGATTACAGGCAATTGATAGTACTGCACAAATGGATATACTATCAATTCAACAAAAATATTCCGATGAACTATGTGTTTGCGGAAACCTGGATTGTGGTTTGATTATCACCGGTACACCTGAAGACGTTTACGAAGCTTCTAAAAACTTATTATTAGCAACAAAACCTCTTGGCAGTTTTGCTCTTGGAGCTTCGAATGCATTACAATATGAAACACCTATTGAAAATTATCTGGCAATAATAGACGCTTGGACTGAATTTGGGGGGAAGTAGCTAATTAACTTAAAATAATAAAAATCGATGAATAAATTCATTTTAGCAATTTCTATTTTGTTACTTTCCATAAGCATTAATTCTTTGTATGCTTCGGATGTTCAAATTGTAAATCTGAAAGTAGAAGGTTTGGAAAAACCAATGGGTGTTGAAAACCAGCGACCAAGATTCTCATGGAATTACAAAGAACTTGATGCATCGGTAAGAGGATTTAAGCAACTCTTCTATAAGATAAAAGTTGCGTCGAGTCAGGCTAAAATAGATGCAGATAATGCAGACATTTGGGATAGTTCAAAGCTACCTGGTGACAGCAGCATTAATATACTATACAACGGCCCAGCACTTGAAAGTGGCAAGAGTTATTTCTGGAAAATTATCAGTTATGATGCTGCGGGAGTTGCTTTAGCGAGCCCAAGTTCTTCTTTTGAAATGGGATTGTTGAAGAATGCTGACTGGAAAGATGCCAAATGGATAGGAAAACGGCTGAAAGCTCCGGCAACTGTGGCTGTTCAAACTGAAAATTGGGCAAATTATGAGGTAGAGACTGATTTTAAGATTATTGCCTCAACCGCGAGTTTGATTTTCAGGGCAAAATATGCCACTGAGGTTTATTATCTGGCGCAAATTGAGCCGGGGAGCAATGGAAAAATAAAGATTTATAAAGTATATGGAAGTTCAAGTCTTTTATCAACAATTGATGCCAAGAAGCCGATTTTACTAAACTCATCCTATAAAATCAAAGTTGCTCTTGTCGGGAATCAGTTTGATGTGTATTTGGATAATGTAAAACTTACTACAACACCCATTACAGATAATACCATTACAAATGGCACTGTAGGAGTGGGTGCACTTTCAGTTACTGGCGAATGGGGTAGTGCGCAATTTGATAATTTCAAAGTGACACAAGGTGCTAAAATATTATTTTCGGATGATTTCAACGATGCAACATTAAATAATTTTCAAGATCAACTTTTTCAGGGAGGCGGAACCAGTCAACCACAAAACGGAGTTCTAAATGTTTATGCAACCAAATCGCTTATCGACATCAAAAAAGATTTAGAAGCACCTTTGTTCCGAAAAACTTTCGCTGTAAGTAAACCTCTAAAAAGAGCCAGAGCGTATGTTAGTGGAATCGGTTATTATGAAATGTCCATCAATGGAACTAAAATTGGAAATGCCATATTAGAACCCGGATATTCGCGATACGACAAAACTGTTTATTATAGCGTGTATGATATTACGTCCAATTTAGCTTCCCAAAATGCAGTAGGATTTGAATTAGGAAGAGGCTGGTATGGAATGACTACTCCTGATTTATGGGGAGAATATAGGGCAACAGATTGGATTGGAGAACCAAAACTTAAAGCACTAATTGCCTTGGAATATGAAGATGGATCTATTGAAAATATAATTACGGACGAGACCTTTAAAACAGCTAACAGTCCAATACTTTTCGATGGGTTGAAAGCTGGTGAATACTACGATGCTCGTAAAGAAATTGTGGATTGGAACAAACCAACCTTTGACGACACTGCATGGGGAAATGCTATTTGGGTAGGCTCTGTAAATGGTACATTGACAAATATAGCACCAAACAAAAAATTAGCAGCTTCAAGCACTGTTGAAGTGTGGGGCTGGGCATTGAATAATGCAATTGACGGAATTAAAACTTCGACCACTGCTTCAATGGGATTTACCACCAATCCAAGTAGTATTACACCCCCAGAGAAATGGATTTCAATTGATTTAGGTACTGCTTATCAGGTAAGTAAAATTAATATGTATCCACGCAGCGATATTGATGGATATTTCCCTGCCGATTATAATATTCAGATTTCAGATAATAATGTTGACTGGACAACCATACAAGAAATTAGAGGTGGAGGTATGGACAGATCACTGAAAACCGTTTCATTCGACATGGTCAATACGCGTTATCTAAGAGTGTTGGGTATAAACATGGCGGGCATAAATTTTTCATTGGCTGAATTAGAAGTGTATGCAAATGTGGTCAGTAATGTTGCAGAAATAAAGGAACTTACTTCTCAGATGTTCCAACCTATACGTGTAGTTGAAACAGTAGTTGCTAAGTCGGTGACAAAAATAAATAACACTACCTATTTTGTCGACTTTGGACGAAATATGGCAGGAAACGTTGAGTTAAAAGTAAGTGGTAGCAGCGGCACAAAGGTGCGTATGCAATATTCCGAACGTATGGAAACTGACGGTTTGCCTTCTGTTTGGCGTTTTGCGCCTACACAAACAGGATGTTACCAGCAGGATATTTACATTCTAAAGGGTGGTGGTCAGGAAACGTATCAGGCAAAGTTTAGTTACAAAGGATTCAGGTATATAATTGTATCTGATTTCCCTGGTGTACCCACCACAGCAAACTTTAAAGCCAAAGTGAGCAATTCCGATTTGACCGAAACCGGAAGCTTTGATAGCTCAAGCGATTTGTTCAATAACATCTCGTTAGCATCAAAACGTGCTATCCAGAGCAATGTGCAGTCCATTCCGACTGATTGTCCTACATTTGAAAAACTAGGTTGGACTTGCGATGATGCTGCGCCTATGGAAGCAATGGCTTATTATTATGACATAGCTAATCTGTATGAAAAAAGGCTGCATGACTATGCCGATGATATTAGTCCAACTGGCTCTATCAGTGATGTATTGCCTTCAACATGGGGTTTAAAAGATAGTGACCCTGCATGGAATGGCAGTTATATTGCCATTGCATGGAAAATGTATCAATATTATGGAAACCGCATGTTGATGGTGGAGCATTACGACAACATGAAAAAATACATTGATAACTTAACAAGAAACTCTACTCAATATATTATAAACCCAAATGAAGATAAGGGTTATGGCGATTGGGCTCCACCAGATCATGTAGGAGGAAGAGGACCTGAAGGAGTTTCTTTGTACCAAACAGCATATTATTATTGGTACACGACTTTAATGAGTAAGATGGCTGCAATTATTGGCAAGAGTGCCGATGGCCAGTTTTATGCAACACAAGCATTAAATATCAAATCGGCATTTAATACACGTTATTTCAGACAAACTGAAAATGCTTATTATTTCCCTAATAAATTAGGGGGATTCAGGCAGGCAGCACAAGTTTTACCGCTCTATTTTGGACTTGTTCCTGATGGAAAAGCACAGTTAGTGGCTGACAACCTGGCAGCTGATGTGCGAACCCGAAACAATCATTTGTGGGTGGGTATTTTAGGTTTTGAGTATATTGCTGATGTATTGATGAATTACGGTTATACCGATTTGGCTTACGAAGTTAATCTCAAAAATGATTTCCCAAGCATTGGCAATATGCTGCGGGAAGGTGCAACCACGCTTTGGGAATCGTATTCGTTGGCAACTACAAGGTCATTGAATCATAAAATGTATTCTCCTATTTCCGAATGGTTGTTCAGGGGAGTGGCGGGTTTAGGTGTTGATGAAAACACTCCGGGATTCCAAAAAGCAATTATTGCTCCGAAACCATACATTGCTAAGTTGACCAATGCTCATTGCAGTTATAATTCAATTTATGGTAATTACCAAAGCAGTTGGGAATATAATGGGGGAAACTACACCTACAAAGTAACTGTACCGGCTAACGCCAAAGCTACTGTGAAGATTCCAATACTGAATCATAAACAGATAAGTATAAAAGAAAGTGGGAATGCCATTTGGAACAATGATGCTTTTGTAAGTGGTGTGAACGGAGTCTTTTCCGGACAACAGAAAGAAGCAACTATTGATTTTGAAATCGGTTCAGGAACTTATGTATTTACATTTGATGGTACACTTGTGCCTTCGGGTGTAAATGAAATGTCTAAAAGCGCTTCAGAACCAGTTATTTCAATTGTAAATAATAAGTTATTCATTAAAAATATAATTGGTAAATCAACGGTCTTAGTCTACGACTCCATTGGTCGTATGTTTGCAAATAAAGCCGCAAACAGCAGTTCACTGGAAATACCACTTCCTATAGCAGGAGTTTATACCGTTCAACTGAAATCGAAAGATGCAAACTGGACAAAAAAGATTATCAAAGGCGATTAATTAAAACATCCTGAAATGAAAAATATAATTATTTTTTTGTGGGTAATATTAAACACATTGTTCGCTTCGGCTCAACTGACAAGCCGTCACGAAATATCAATTCCAAATATTCTTGGCTATCAGACTCTTAAATGTGATTTTCACAGTCATACAGTTTTCTCAGATGCAGAAGTCTGGCCATCAACCCGTGTTGTAGAAGCTTGGTTGGATGGTTTGGATGCAATTGCCATTACAGACCATATAGAATTAGCGCCACATAAAGAAATTGTATTGAATCGTAATCGTTCGTATGAAATTGCTGCTGAAAAAGCGAATGAATTGAATATGATATTGATAAAAGGAGCTGAAATTACCCGTTATTATCCGGTAGGACATGTGAATTGTTTGTTTACAACAGACAATGAACGCCTAAATATGAAAGATTCGATTGCTGCACTTACGGAAGCAAAAAAACAAAATGCTTTTTTTCAGTGGAACCATCCGGCAGCATGGCGTCCGGGTAATATCCCTATTTGGACTTCGGTGCAAGACTATATGATGAACAATAAGATGCTCGATGCTATCGAAATTGTGAATGGGAATGAGTATTATCCACTTGCACATCAATGGGCGATTGATAAAAACTTAACGATAACTGCCAACTCCGATATTCATAAACCCATTTATATGGAATATGGAAAAACCTTGCATCGTCCGATGACATTGGTGTTTGCAAAGGAACGTACTGCCGATGGAATAAAAGAAGCCTTGTATGATAAACGCACTGTTGCTTACTTTGGTGATACACTCATTGGGAAAGAAGAGTTCTTAAAACCAATTTTAGAACAATCATTGAAAGTGAAAACTCCAAAAATTCATATCGTTGGAACACAATGGATTGGGCTAATGTTAGAAAACACTTCGGATGTGCCTATCATGTTGACATTTACAGGTGGTAATGATGAATTTGCCAGTGTATGGAGGGGTATTAAAATACCGGCAAGAAGTACCGCAAATGTTACAGTTAAAGGGTTGAAAGATAATTTTAAAGGGGAACGCAATTATTCCATTCAATGTCAGGTTGAAAACTATTGGGTTGCTCCAGCTACAAAACTGAAAACACAGATTAACCCATTTTGCAGCCATTCAACGCAATAGTGTTAAATTACAGTTAAAGATACCTTAAAATCTCGTGATATTTAGCATTTTGCTATGAGTTTTACATCGATCAATTTTGTAATTGCTTGAAAATCAATAAAGGTGTGTTTTTCAAATTCATTTGTAGTACACAGGGGGGTGTTGATTATTAGCGAATTAAGTTTTTACTTTGCAGCTATGTATTTTAAAGTATCAGGCAGACATAATCCCCAGACAGGTAAATCGGATTGGTATTACCGGTTAGTAGAGAGTTATCGTAATTGTGACGATAGAGTTTGCCATCGCACCATGCTCAATATCGGTTTTTTGGACTGTGAAGGATTGACTCCCGAGCAACTGAATTTGATACAAAAAATACTTACTCAACGGGTGGAACAAGCTCAAAATTTATTGTTTGAGATACCAGTGAGTGATGATTTGATTGTTAACCAGTATGTTGAAACTTATTACAACAGATTAGTTGCCGAGAAACGGATTGACGTACTCGAGCAAAAGCCAAAAAAGAAGCCTTATGCTAAAGGTAAAGACTTGGAAATAATCGACTTGAATAGTATTCGCAATAAAGACGTACGTGAGGTAGGTGCCGAATGGATGTCATATCAAGCCACCGAGCAATTGCAGATAAGAACGTTTTTGGAAAGTCAGGGCTGGAGCGACCAGGACATACGTTTGGCTCAAACGCATATTATCAGCCGAGCGGTTTATCCTGCTTCGGAATATGAAACATCTCGTTGGATAAAGGATAATTCAGCCGTATGTGAAGTAACGGGTTACGATATTGAAAAAATAAGTAAAGATAAACTGTATTCCATAGCCAAAAAACTTTATACCGTAAAAGATGAACTGGAGCAACACTTATCGCTTCGCACCAACGAACTATTTGATATAGAGGATAAAATTGTGCTTTACGATTTGACCAACACCTATTTTGAAGGGCGTAAACAAGGCAGTGAACTTGCCAAATTTGGTCGTAGCAAAGAAAAACGCAGCGATGCTAAATTGGTGGTGTTAGCTTTGGTGATTAACCCACAGGGATTTATCAAATACTCCTCCATTTTAGAAGGCAACATGTCCGACCCCAAAACATTGGAAGGCATGATTAATAAACTCAGGATAAAAACCTCCGATACTGCAAAAAAAGCATTGGTAGTGATTGATGCGGGCATTGCTACGGAAGATAACCTGAAAATGATACGCGACAAAGGGTACGATTATATGTGCGTAAGCCGTGCCACACTCAAGCAATACAGCCGAGAGGCCAATGCACCCACGGTAACAGTTACCGACAACAAAAAGCAACGGATTGATCTTTGCCGAGTAAAATCAGACAAAAACACAGATTATTACCTCAAAGTGGAAAGTCATGCCAAAGAGCTCAAAGAACGCTCCATGAATGAACAGTTTCGTGAACGATTTGAACAGGAAATGCAAAAGATAGCCGATAGTGTTCACAAAAAATCGGGTGTGAAGCAATTGGATAAAGTGCATGAACGCATTGGGCGAGCCAAACAGAAGTTTCCTTCGATAGCTCGGTATTTTGACATTGAAGTTCAAACAACTGAGCTTGTTGAACCCACAGCAAAAAACAAAAAGAATCAGAATAAAAACAATGGCACTGATAATAATCAGACAATTGAAATCCCAAAGAAGCAAATTGTAACAGACATTAAATGGTCGATAAACCCATATGTAGATATAAATGCAAGAAGTGGCGTGTATTTTTTACGCACCACCTTGGAGTCCGACAACGAAGAGCTATTGTGGCAGTGTTACAATATAATACGCGAAATTGAAGCCACATTCCGTGTGTTGAAAACCGATCTTGACCTACGCCCCATTTATCACCAAAAGGACGAAAACACGATGGCACATCTACATCTGGGAATACTGGCTTACTGGGTGGTCAATACGGTGCGATACCAATTAAAGCAAAATGGAATTAATTCTGGATGGAAAGAAATTGTTCGCATAATGAACACACAAAAAGCAGTGAGTACCCTGGCTCAAAATCATGTAGAAGAAGTAATCAAAATTAGGAAGTGCTCAGAACCAAATCAAAAAGTAATACAACTATACGATGCCCTAAAATACAAATATGCTCCCTTCAAAAAGAAAAAATCTGTAGTACACAAATCGGAACTCGAAGACTTGCAACTTATTGAACAGCAAATTTTTTGGTCGGATTAGCTGCAAAATGGGTTAA
>JBBQMQ010000052.1:0-13844 GCA_038329115.1 Bacteroidales bacterium | reverse complement strand
GGTCGCCGATTTGCGCCGCGCCGACATTTACGCCGCCGCAGACCAACCAATTCCTTTTCCAACCAATTCAGCCACATGTTTCCATAAAAACTGCATTAATAAAATAAAAATGCAGATAAGGAAAGTCATTAAAAACAGCGTAAAAAAGCGTTTAAATACGTAAGAATCAATTTTTTTAGGTTGAAACATGCTTGTTTTTTTTTGAAGGAACAAAATTACAGCAAAAAGTTCAATAATCACGTATTAGTAAGGCGAAAATGCATTGAGTTGTTTATAATTAAGAAAAATTGAAATAAATATGATAGAATTATTTAGATTACAAAATAAAAAAACCATTCAATCTATATGAGTGAATGGTCTGTTCTGTTTTTCTTAAATTCCTGTTTTTCTTCGCAGTACTTCAATTTGCTTATTCCAGAGTAAAATCAAATCATTAATTTCTTTTGGTTCGGCAAAATCTGTAACCATCAAAGCCAATTCGCCTGTAACTTGAAGTACTACAATTTTTAATTCAAAATAATAATCAGTTTCCAAATCTTCCTCCCACTGAAAGCGTGCACTAACATTTTGTTTTGTTTGAATTAAAAAAGCGGTCTGATCATTCTCATCCCACGAAAATGTAAATTCATTGCCTTTCACTGTCACTCCATCGGCAAACCATTCTGCCAGACCCAATGGGTTACTGATTGAGTTCCAAAGAACATTTAATGATGCTGATTTTAATTGGTATTCTATTTCAAATTTCGTTTTTTTCATAAAAGTTTTGGGTTTTGTTGAAAATAATTTAAACTGAAAGCTGTCTTTCAGTTTAGCGTTCGCAATTTAAATAAAATTAGCGAAAATACATGATAAATGCCTGAAAAAATAATCTTAAAATACTATTTTTAACCCTGTAAACTGCTTTTCTCAAAGCATAACGGTAATAACTGTTTCACGTTTTCGATAAAATAAATTTGCTCAGTGCCATAAAGCAAAATATTTATATTTTTTTCGAAACGCATCTCAGTTTCTAAAAGCACCTGGCGACAAGAACCACAAGGAGTTACCGGTTCTTTCAAAAAATCACCATTTGTAAATGCTACAATAGCAATCGTTTTAACTGCTACATCGGGATATTGTGCATTTGCAAAAAACATGGCTACACGTTCGGCACAAAGTCCCGACGGATAAGCTGAATTTTCCTGATTACTGGCTGCAAACACTTCTCCATTTTCAAGTTCTAACGCTGCTCCAACGTGAAATTTTGAATAGGGTGCATAAGCTTTTGAAACCTGTTCTTTTGCTTTGATAATTAATGATTGTTGCGAAAGTGTTAATTCGTTAAAATTATAAATTGTAATATTTGTTTCAACTGTTTTTTTTTGCATACTATAATTGTTACATGTGAAGACTTAATAAGTAGGTAAATGATTAATAAAGAGAATATTTATACGTGTGAAAACTAAAATTTCAACAAATAAATAAAATTGTTATTTAACTATTGCTAAACGATTCAGTACAAAAATATAAAAATATCCTTTCAAATCCTTCATTTTACCGAATTAGTTTTAATTTTGTAGCAAAATTATACTATAAATATCAAGCATGAGAATAAAAATTGTAACGGGAGTTTTATCATTTGTTTTTTTTGTGAACAGTCTCGCACCAGCTCAAACGCTCAATAATGCATATCTTCAGTATATCGCTCAATTTTATGAAATAGCTGAAAAACAACAAAAAGAACATGGAATTCCGGCCAGTATAATTTTAGCTCAGGGATTGCTTGAATCAGGGGCGGGGCAAAGTGAACTAACCAGAGCATCTAATAATCACTTTGGTATAAAATGTACTGACTGGGCGGGAGATAAAGTGTACCACGATGACGATGAAAAAGGCGAATGTTTCAGAAAATATGATAGAGTGCTTGATTCGTATGAAGATCACGCACAATTTCTGAAGACCAGATCACGTTACTCATTTCTGTTTGACCTAAAACCAACTGATTACGAAGGCTGGGCTTTCGGACTAAAAAAAGCAGGTTATGCAACTGATCCGACCTATGGATTAAAACTTGTATCAATTATTGAAACATATAATTTGCATCGTTTTGATTTGGGAAAAAGTGACGATAACAGCAAAAAAAATGAAAAAAGATTTGATTCACAAAATACAGAATCTAACTATTATGGTTCTTCCATGGGTACAATTAACGCAAGTGCAAACCATACTGTCTTTAAAGTAAACAGAGTTAAATGCGTGAAAGCTTTGCCAAATGATACTTACGCAGGTTTGGCCGACGAATTTAACATGAGTGAAGCGCATTTACGTGAAATGAATGAAGTTGACTTAAATGCTACGCTTCAACCCGGATTTTGCGTCTATATTTCCTATAAAAGTTGTAAAGCCGATAAAAGTTTTCAAACTCACATGGTGCAAGTAGGCGAGTCAATGCACACAATAGCACAGGATTATGGAGTAAAAATAGAAAGTTTGTATATGTTGAATAATATGGCTTTTACTGACGGAGCAAAATTTGGACAAGTACTTAAAATGAGATAAAATGTTTTATAACTAACTAATAATTAGTTATTTAAATAATGCTATGAGAAAGAAAAATACGGAAATGTTGAGCGATGTGATTAGACAGGTGCTGAAAGAACAACATTTGGATAAGCCATTATACGAAAAACGATTGATAGAGGCCTGGCCTTTGGTTCTTGGCAGTAACATTATGCAATACACTTCCGATTTAAGTATAAAAAGAAAAATTTTATACGTCAGCCTTAATTCTTCGGTTCTTCGTCACGATTTATTTCTTTCACGCGAGGAAATAAAAAAGTCACTCAACAAACAAGTAGGAGCAGAGGTAATCGTAGATATTATATTCAGGTAATATGAATTATCGTGAACATTTATTAAAACCGCTTTCAAAACGATTTGTAGATCACTTAGTTTCGGAAATTTTAGCGAATCCGGCAGATTTTCCGATAGTTTATCAACTTATGTATGATAAAGAAATTAAAGTGGCATGGCGTGCTGCATGGGCTTGTCAGAAAATAAGTGAAAAATACCCCTCATGGTTTACTGAAATGCAGTTTAAAGAAATTTCCAATCTTGCTATTTCTACTACTCATGGTGGTTTACACCGCGGCTGTATCTCCATTCTTTATAATCTCAAATTACCAAATCCCATTCCTGTTGATTTACTGAATGCCTGTTATGAATGGATGATTTCGCCTCGTTTTCCAATTGCGGTTCAGGCTTATTCAATGAAACTTATTTATGAGATTTGCGTTATTGAGCCCGAATTAACTTCCGAATTTCGAACTTATCTTGAATCAATTTCACCTCAGGATTATTCAAAAGGTTTTAATGCCTCGAGAAATAATATTTTGAAAAAGTTGATAGACAAATAATTATCATTTAAAACTGTAACGAATATCAAAATTGCACACTTTAACAATAAAAGTGTTACTTTTGTGTCGATATTTGAGCAGCAAAAAATGCTGTTTATTACTTTTAAGTTTAATTAAAAAAAAGTTTTTATGACTTTAAAGAAAAACATTCTGGCATTACGACAAAAAAAAGCAATTGTTGAAAAAGGTGGAGGCGACAAAGCCATTGAGAAACAAGTAGCTATGGGCAAAATGACTGCCCGTGATCGTATTCTTGCATTGTTGGACGTTGATTCATTTCACGAATACGATCTTTTTGTTGAACACGAAGAACGTAATTTCGGTATGGACAGCAAAGAATTGGCTGGTGACGGTGTAATTACCGGAACAGGTACAATGAACGGTGCTCCAATTTGTATTTATGCACAGGATTTTACGGTAATGGGAGGTTCGTTAGGATTAAAACATGCACGTAAAATTACTAAAATTATGGATCATGCACTTCGAATGAAAGTGCCATGTATCGGAATAAACGATTCGGGTGGTGCCCGTATCCAGGAAGGTATTGGAGCGTTGGCCGGTTATGGCGAAATTTTCTACCGCAATACAATGGCTTCGGGTGTAATTCCACAAATTTCTGTTATTTTAGGTCCTTGTGCCGGTGGTGCAGTATACTCTCCTGCTCTTACCGATTTCGTTTTCGTGGTTGAAAGTATTTCAAAAATGTTTATCACCGGACCAAATGTAATCGAAACTGTATTGGGAGAAAAAATTTCACAAGAAGATTTGGGTGGTGCCCGTGTTCATGCTGAAATTACCGGAAATGCACATTTTTACGCCATGAGCGAAATGGAATGTTTTGAACAAATTAAAGAATTAGTGTCACTTATTCCACACAGCAACCAGCAAAAAGCAGTTAGTGTTCAACCAAGTGCTCCTAAATCAAAGAAAAACATTGAAAACATTATTCCATCTGATCCAAAACAACCTTATGATGTTCGTGATGTTATTTTAGCATTAACGGATGATTCTAAGTTCCTTGAAGTTCATGAACTTTGGGCAGCAAATATTGTCATTGGTTTTGGACGTTTAAATGGAGAAACAATAGGATTTGTTGCTAATCAGCCTATGTATCTGGCCGGTGTTTTAGATTGCGATGCTTCAGATAAAGCTGCCCGTTTTATCCGTTATTGCGATGCCTTTAATATTCCAATCGTTACACTTGAAGATATGCCGGGTTATTTGCCTGGAGTTGATCAGGAACATGCAGGGGTAATTCGTCATGGTGCAAAAATGCTTTACGCATATTCCGAAGCCACCGTTCCTAAAATTACGGTTATCCTTCGTAAAGCTTACGGTGGTGGTTATATAGCCATGAATTCACGTCACCTTGGTGCTGATTTTATGTTGGCGTGGCCAAGTGCCGAAATTGCTGTAATGGGACCGGAAGGAGCTGCAAATATCATTTTCCGTAAAGAAATTATGGAAGCCGAAGACGAAGATGCAATGCGTCAACAAAAAGTTCAGGAATATATTGAGAAATTTGCTAATCCTTATGTGGCTGCATCCAAAGGTTATATTGATGCAGTAATTGAGCCTATGGAAACACGCGATATGCTTTTACATGCCTTGGAAGTTTCGAAAAATAAGGACGATTATCGTCCGGCCAAAAAACACGGAATTCCTCCATTTTAATTTGCTATTTATTCAATTACAATTTATAATTTTGAATTGTAACTCTTTAATTATTAATTAAATAAATCAAAATGGAAAACGAAAAACAAGAATACGTGGATTTTGCGGTTACGGCTCGAAAATACAAAACACTTTTGACCAAAAAGTATAAAAACAGAAAGGTATGGGTTGATCCGAATCCAAATGAAATTCAATCAATCATTCCTGGAACGATTTTAAAAATTTTTGTAAAAGAAGGTGATGTTGTAAAAGAAGGTTCGCCGCTTATGATATTGGAGGCCATGAAAATGCAGAATAGAATTGAAATGCCTTTTACTGCAAGAATTAAGAAAATTAATGTGGAAATTGGGGTGAGGGTCCCTAAAGATTCATTAATGATTGAACTTGAAGCAGTGGATAATGAATAAAATTCTCAGCATATAGATTTTAAAAACGGTTGACCATTTAGGATCAACCGTTTTTCGTAGTGTCCGGGATAATAAGCTAACAGGATGTAAAGTTCCTGTATTTGCCGAGTTTATAGATTAATGAACCTTGCTTTGATTATATGAATATCCACAACAGGGCGATCATTTGAACCGGTTTTTGCTTTTGAAATATTTTCCACAATATCCAATCCCTCAATCACTTCACCAAAGACAGTATACCCACCATCTAAATGTGGAGTTCCACCCATAGTTTTATAGTCATTTCGTTGTTGTGCTGTAAATTTATACGTAGGATTTGCCTGAATCTCAGCTTTTACAACTTTCAATATAGAATCTCTCAACATGTCTAATTTGGCCTGATTATTTTCCAATCTGTATTTTTTAACTTCTTCTTGCTTCGTATTCACGATGTTCTGAAAAAGTTTCGCTTCCAATTTTTTTTCATTATTACTCTCCAGCGTATTCAATTCATCATCCGTGAAGGTTTTTCCCTGAACAATGTAAAATTGACAACCGGACGAAGCTTTTAGAGGATTTGCAGAATCTCCTTGGCGGGCTGCAGCCAAAGCACCCCTTTTATGATAATATTGAGGATAAATAAATTCTGCGGGAATTGTATAGCCAACATCTCCAGAACCAAGGATTGTTTCTGGTAAAGCTTTTTTTGAGTCAGGATCACCTGCCTGAATCATGAAATCTTTAATCACCCGATGAAATAAAACGCCATTGTAAAATCCTTCCTTTACCAGTTTTGTAAAGTTATCCCGATGTTTAGTAGTTTCAGGATAGAGCTTTACTGTGATTTTCCCGTAGTTTGTTTCAAACCGAACTTCTGAAAAATGATTTTTTTTAGCCCCACACGAATTCAACACAAACATAACTGTTAATAGCGTAAGAATCAATTTCTTTTTCATAACATTTTAAATTAAAAAAGTCAGACCTAACAAATAAAATGAACAGCAAAAGTAGAGAAAATATACCTTAATTAAAAAAATATCTTAAGGAATAATCAAAAAATGTAAAGACAACTCCAATATTTTTATATATTTGTAGCGTTAAAACATAAATTTGATAAATATGTATGAAGCTTTACAACAATTAGACCCTATTCGGATAAATTTTTCTGCATCGGGAATGCATCTTATTAATATTGTACTTTGTTTTGTAATGTTTGGAGTGGCGCTCGGTATAAAAGTATCTCACTTTCAAAATCTGATAAGAAATCCCAAATTAGCTCTGACTGGTTTATTTTCTCAACTTTTTGCCCTTCCTTTAATTACATTTATTCTGATTGTCATTTTCAATAAATATTTAACACCAACTGTTGCCATGGGGATGATTTTAGTGGCAGCTTGTCCGGGTGGAAATATTTCGAATTTCATGTCATCGTACGCAAAGGCAAATACTGAATTAGCAGTCGGATTAACTGCTACAACTACCTTATTTGCAACATTTTCAACTCCATTCAATTTTGCTTTATGGGGTGGTCTATATAATAATTTTGTTAATAATCATGCAGGGACTTTGTTACAGAAACAACTTACAATTGATACCGTTCAGGTTTTCGAAACTGTTTTTATTTTACTTGGAATACCTTTGGTATTGGGAATTATATTTTCAAATAAGTTTCCAAAAATCACTGAAAAAATAAAAAAACCTTTACAAAATTTATCTTTGGTATTTTTTCTGGGAATGATAGTTATGGCCTTCATGAATAATGTTGACTTGTTTTTGAAATATATATATTATGTCTTTTTTATTGTGTTAGTTCATAACGGACTAGGACTTCTTACAGGTTACTCAGTAGCATCAGTTTTCAAATTATCTGACAGAAACAGACGAACGCTGACCATAGAAACCGGAATCCACAATTCGGGTTTGGGTTTGCTTTTGCTTTTCAATCCTAAGATTTTCCCTTACGATTTACATATCGGTGGAATGGTCTTCGTAGTTGCATGGTGGGGAATATGGCATATCGTTTCCGGGTTAAGTATAGCAGCATACTGGTCAAAACGTGAACCAAAAGAAGCTCAGACAGAAATAGTTAATTGAAAAATTATGTCAAATATATATGATTATACACTTTCATTCAACTTAACAAGAAAGTACGTAACATTTTGTCTTAAGCGGTTTTACAGCGAGTTTATTGTTGTCGGTCGTGAAAACCTACCTAAAAGCGGATCCGTAATTTTTGCTCCAAACCACATCAATGCATTGATGGATGCTCTGGCAGTTCACGCAATTGCTCCTTCAGGGTTGCCTGTAATCTTTTTGGCTAGAGCTGATATTTTCAAGAAGAAAAAGATAGCTGATTTTCTGCAATTTGCTAAAATTATGCCTGCTTTCCGAATGCGTGATGGCATGGAAAATTTAGGAAAAAACAACGAAATATTCGATCAATGTGTTGATATTCTGAACCATAATGTGGCTCTTGGAATAATGCCGGAGGGAAATCAAGGTGAACAAAGAAAATTACGTCCGATTGTAAAAGGAATTTTTAGAATTGCTTTTGCTGCTCAACAACTGAATGGTGCAAAAGATGGTGTAAAGATTATTCCAATCGGAATTGATTTAGGTGATTATGTCAAAGCTGGTAAGCATATAATAATAAGTATTGGCAAACCTATAGAAGTTTCAGAATATATGGATTCTTTTACGGAAAATCCGGTAACTGCCACGAATGAGATACGAAATAAATTAAGAGATGATTTACATAGGTTATCGTTGGATTTAGCTACTGAAAAATATTACGAGAGTTTCGAAATTGCTATAGAAGTTGCTCAGGAATCAGTATTAAAAGAGCTGAATTTGCCTGATAAAACTGTTTATCGCTTTGTTGCCCGTCAGAAAATTGCACAAAAATTGATTGATATTGAAAAAAATGAACTTGAAAAGATAAAAAAAATAGATTCGTTCTGTGCTGAATATCAAAAAACGATCAACGAATTGAATTTAAAAAGTTGGCTGTTTGGTAGGGGTAATTTCAGTAAATTCTATTTTTTTACTGACGCATTAATGCTGATTTTAACTTTACCAATCTTTATTTGTGGTTTGATTTTAAATTTCTTACCTTTTTTTGCTCCGGTATATATCAGAAAAAATATTATGAAAGCTAAAGAGATTGGCTTCTTTAGTTCATTACATTTTGTGTTAGGCATTATCACATTTCCTGTGTTTTACTTGCTGCAAACTATTTTGTTTTGTTGCTTTATAAGTTCTTCGTGGTGGATAGTTTTGTTATTTCTAATAAGTCAACTCCCTTTAGGTCAATGGGCATTGAAATGGTATAAAGACCTAATCAAATTGTGTGGAAAAATAAGATTCAGCAAGTTGCAAACTTCAGATTCTGCAAATTTCCAACGGGCGAAGAAATTGCATGATGAAATAATTAGTCTTATTCTTGAATAAAAAAATGGATTTGTAGAATTACCTACAAATCCATTTTTCTTAAAATTATCAATAGGTTATAACCCTTCAAGATCTTTAATATCTTCTTTTTTCGATTCTTCTTTTTTCAGTTCAAATTGCTTGTCAGTCTCCACTTTATCTTTAATCAGTACAACTTTTCCAACAACAACTAATAAATTCAAAAACGAAATTATTAAGATGATTTTGGGTAAAATTTTTTGTTTGTCTTTTGATTTTAAGAATGCCAATAAAGAAAGAATCAGAGTCAGAACTACCGGAAGGAAAGCAATAGTTCCCAAAGGTAAAACTGTAAACAGAAGGCTTATAATAGCAAAAACAATTGCAGTTATAGTAAGAAATCGTCTCATAAAAATCGATTTAAATTAAATTCCGGTTGCATTTGATAAAGATAATTGTCCTGTTCCTACGGGTATGCTGAAACGCACTAAAACAGGAACTTTCTTAGTATCGGCAGTAAACCAGATTAAGTTTTTATCTTTTCCTTTTAATTTGTCAGTTTTAGCTGCAATTGAAAAAATACAACATTCCTTTTTACCGAGATTACCAGCTGAAATAGTTTCTTTTCCCATAAATTTAATGGATACCGGATATTCTTTTTCATCAAAAACCAACACAAATGAAGAAATCTGACCCGGTTTAAATTTACTAAAATCTAGCGTTCTTATTTTGTAAATAAGAGAAATAATATCCAGCGTAGAACTGCCTATCGAAAATGATTTCTTTACTTCAGATCTGTTTTTTTTTCGCATTGTGCTGCTAACACTTTTTCCATCGGCACTAAAAATGTATTTTTCTGTTTTAGTGTAGCCTCCTTCGTAAATGCTTCTTTTATAAAGACTTGGTCGTAAGGAGATGGGGTCAACATAACTTTCATATAGATCTCTTATTTTAAAGAATCCATCCCATTTGCTAAAAGTAGCAGCCTCCCAACTTAAATGCAGAAACGTTTTTTTTGTTGTTTTTACTGTTTCAGTTTGCATGGATACCTGAGCTAGTTGAGTCATAAGACCGCTCATATTGTACGATGCTGCATATACTAACTTTTCATTTGGTTTAATTTGCGAAAACGAAACTAGACTGATTTGTAGTACTATACAAATTATAAATATTTTTTTCATAAACAAGACAAGCGATGGTTCACTAATTTTTGAGGTATGTAATAATCTTTTTTAAATTTTCAATTAATCCGGCTAATAAAAGAGATAATGCAAATCCGATTACTATGCTTAGAACAAAGTATTTTACTCTTCCATTAAGCGCTGCCGGATTAACCACAAAGCCTGAAGGTAAATCTATAGGTTGTTTAAAATCAGTGAGCTTAAACTCACTAAATGAACGTATATCATTTAACCGAATAAGGTCATCGTAAAATAACTGTTTTTTCTGTTCTCCAATTAGCAAATTATTGTTGTCAAATTTTATTTGTTGATTTGTAGATTTATAATAACTTAAGCTAGCCAGACTGTCAATTCTTTTTGACTCAATATTACAAATTTCAATTCGATTTTTGTATTCATCTTTTTTGGAATTAAACTCTGATTGTAATTTTGAATTTGTGTTTAGATAATTTATAATAGCTGATTGTATTTGAGGAGCTTGGCTTATTTTTTTAATTTTTAAACGAAAATATAATTGATCTTTCATTTTTAAATTTAATGTATCAGATAAGGAATGATTTCCAGCAAAATCAACCTTGTCAGCAACTCCATCTTTCAAATAATCAATAACATCAAATGTTTCAAAACTTACAATATTTTTTGTAATGCTGTCAGGTAAATTTAATTTTGGTGATAATGATGTCGTTTTTTTATAATCTAAAACATTTGAAAGTTGTTTTGCCACCTCTTTAACAGTTTGTGCTTCAGGGCCATAAAGAATTGCCATTGCTTCAGCTTGGTATATTCGAGCCGAAGGGCGAGCTAAATATTGACCAATACCCACGCAAATAATTGTGACAATAATTAACGCGATTTTTTGTCTGTAAAGCAGGCGTAGCAGGTATCCAACCATGTTCAGAATACTCTTACCTAATTTTTTCAACCAGTCAAAAAAGAGTGAAATTAATTGTAATAAATTAATTTCCTTTGAGTTGTTTTCTTCCATATTATTAAATTATAAATTTATTTTGAGTTTAATTCATATCTTCAATTTCATTTAATTCATCATCGCCATAATCAAACAGATCATCTTCTTCATTCTCTTCCCATTCTTTGATTGGTTTTTGTGGTCCTTCATTTCGCAGCCAAATGGATAGTACCAAGCCAACCATTCCGCCCGATAAGTGTCCTTCCCACGAAATAGGATCTTGAATTTGCCAGGGAAATATATGCCAAATCATACTTCCATATACAAAGGCAACCACAAGAGAAACAGCAATTAAAGGTATGTGTTTTCGTATTATTCCACTGAAAAACAGAAAAAAGGCGATAGAGTAAACTAAACCGCTTGCACCGATATGCCAGGATTCCCGTCCAATTGTCCAAAGTAATATGCCGGAAACAATATATGAAATTATCAGAACTTTAGATGCAATCTGTTTGTAAAAAAGATAAAGCAGACCTCCCAGAATTTCAAATGAAATAAGATTATTAATCAAATGGCTCCAGCCGGAATGTACAAAAATAATTGTAAAAATTCCCCAGATATTTTCTATATGTCGTGGATAAACACCCGCTGTGTGAAAATCCCAATTCATTCCTCTTTCCAAAACAAAACTCAATACCATAAATGTTCCGATAATTATTGGAACGAAAACGGCATTGTATATTTGTTTTATTTCGGGCGAAGTATTTACTTTGAAAGGCATTTCATTGTTGTATTTATGCCGCAAAGTTACGATAACTTCCTAAAGTAAACGTGAAATTCTGTGTAAAAGTATTTTTTGCATTAAAAAAAATCAAGCTAATTTTCAAATTAATATGTAACAGATTTTTTTTAATGAAAAAAACCTAACGTTTAATTGAAATCAATGTGAAGACAAGTAAATTTTTTTTAATAACCCTTTGCAGATTGATTTATTTTAAATAAATTGCGGACGATTAAGAAGAAAAGGATGAATAACTACATTTCTTTTAGCTTAAAATTAAATTTTATAGTTTTTGTAGATGCTCAAATTGCATTGAATCAATTATTTATCACAATTAAACTTATTTAAAGAACAAATATGAGTTATCTCAATTTTGATAAAACTTTGCTGGTAAATCTCGATAAATCTCTTACGAAGGAGATGATTCGGACTAACAGGGCAGGCGCTTATAACAGTACAACCCTGATTGATTGCAATACGCGGAAATATCATGGGCAGTTAGTGATTCCAATACCGGAAATAAATAATTCGAACCACGTACTTTTGTCTTCATTGGATGAAACAGTTATTCAGCATGGAGCCGAATTTAACTTAGGAGTTCACAAATATGAAGGAAGTAATTTCAGCCCGAATGGTCATAAATATATTCGTCAGTTCGACTGTGAGGTAATTTCACGAACAATTTACAGGGTTGGAGGCGTTATTTTATCCAAGGAAAGGTTATTAGTATCTTTCGAGCCCCGCGCGCTTATTAAATATACTTTAATTGAAGCTCATTCTCCTACTTTACTGCGCCTTAAACCATTTCTCGCATTTCGGAGTGTAAATGAACTGACCCATGAGAATGATTTAGCTGATACATCCTATCGTGAAATTAAAGATGGAATCAGCATGAGGCTATATGAAAAATATCCTGAATTATGCATGCAGTTTTCTAAGAAAATCAGCTATTTACATCAGCCCGACTGGTACAAGAATATTGAATATTTCAAAGAACAGGAAAGAGGATACGAGTTCAAAGAAGATTTGCTGGTTCCGGGATATTTTGAAATGCCTATGAAAAAAGGTGAATCTATCATATTCTCAGCCGGAATAACAGAAGTTTCTCCACATAAATTGAAGACGCTTTGGGATGAAGAACTGACAAAGAGAAACCAACGAACGGATATGTTTTCGTGTCTAAAAAATTCAGCTCAGCAGTTTTACAAACGGGAAGGAGAGAAAACCTATTTGCTGGCCGGTTATCCGTGGTTTGGAGCAAGAGCACGCGATCAGTTTGTTTCATTACCGGGATGTACCCTGACCATTGGCCGTATGGATTATTTTTACAGGATTATGGAGACTTCAGTTGAAGAGTTGAAATTATTCATGAAAGGTAAGAAACAGGAAATCAAACTACAGGGAATTGATGACCCGGACGTGATGCTTTGGTTTTTGTGGGCTGTTCAGCAATATGCCCTGACAACATCAATGAGTGAAGCTGCCACCAAATATGAACAACTGGCAACTTCAATAATCTCTTTTATCCGAAAACAAAATCATCCTAATTTGTTCTTACATAATAACGGATTGCTGTATGTAAACGGTACCGATAAACCGGCTACCTGGATGAATTCATTGGAAGACGGTCGGCCAATTACGCCTCGTACCGGTTATGTGGTCGAAATTAATGCACTTTGGTATAATGCATTAAAATTCACATCGGAACTCTCACGCGAAACAGGAAACGAACATGGAGCAGATTTGCTGGATTATCAGGCAGAAATTGCCCGAGATGCGTTTGTGAAAACTTTCTGGAACGGGACTTATTTGTACGACTATGTTGATGGAAATTATAACGATGTGGAAGTTCGTCCCAATATGATTCTGGCAGTAGCGTTGCCTTTTTCGCCACTTGAAAAGCATCAACAAAAATCAGTAGTGGACATTACCACCAAAGAACTGTTAACTCCAAAGGGATTAAGAACTTTAAGCCCAAAGAGTGGGTTTTACAGACCAAGTTATGTGGGTGGACAATTGGAACGTGACCGGAATTATCATAATGGTCCGGTGTGGCCCTGTACATTTGGTGCTTTTGCAATGGCCTATTTGCGAATTTACAAAGAAAGCGGT
>JBBQMQ010000051.1:0-13881 GCA_038329115.1 Bacteroidales bacterium | reverse complement strand
ACTATGGTGGAGATAAAGGATTTGAAAATGTGATTGATTTACTGGAAGATGCCTGCGAAGGACTTTATGAAGCTATTATCGTCGGGAAATTGTAATTAAGATTCAATGTCGTTATGTTAAGGATCTTCATTGAATGGAATCTTAGTGAACCTTAGAGCTTTTGTGACTTTGTGGCTGTTTTTTTTTCACAAAGACTCTAAGCCACAAAGTATTCACAAAGAAATACACTAACTACATTGAATTACGATTTGATAAAACGGATTAAAAACTCTCTTTTTTGCTCCTTGGCTTATTTTCCGTACCTTTGCACAAAATTTGTATTCCGAGTAGTTTGATGAATGAACTTGCAAAAGAAGAAGGAATGCAAGAATTATTCTATGACATTTGATAAATTAGATCTTATTGAGCCGATCTTAAATGCTCTCAAACACGAAGGTTATACCGTACCAACTCCTATTCAGGAAATTTCTATTCCAATTGTATTAAAAGGCCAGGATTTATTAGGATGTGCACAAACCGGAACCGGTAAAACGGCGGCTTTTGCAATTCCCATTCTGCAACTTTTGCACTTGAATAAAGGGAATGACCGTGCTCCCCGAAAAATTAAAGTATTGATAGTTACTCCAACGCGTGAACTGGCCATACAAATTGGTGAAAGTTTTTCTGCTTACGGACGTTTTTTGAATTTGCGACACACGGTCGTTTTTGGTGGTGTTTCTCAAAGCCAGCAAGTGAGTTCGTTGAGAATGGGTGTCGATATTCTTATTGCCACTCCCGGCCGATTGCTCGATTTGCAGAATCAGGGTTATGTAAAACTGAACGAACTGAGCATATTTGTGCTCGACGAAGCCGACAGAATGCTTGATATGGGTTTTATACATGATGTAAAAAAACTAATAAAACTAATTCCGGCCAAACGCCAATCGTTGTTCTTTTCGGCTACTATGCCTGAATCTATCCGGGTTTTAGCTTCCACTATTCTTACCAAACCCGAAGAAGTGGCTGTAACTCCGAATGCTACAACAGCGGAAACCATCCAACAGGAAATGTATTTTGTGGATGCAAACAACAAAAAAGATTTGTTGATTCACCTGCTTCAGGATAAGTCGATAAAAACAGCACTCGTTTTTACCAGAACAAAACACGGAGCCGACAAAGTACAACGAATTCTTTCGAAAGCAAATATAAAAACGGAAGCTATACACGGTAACAAATCGCAAAATGCACGTCAGAATGCATTGAAGAATTTTAAAGAGCGAACAACCCGTGTGTTAGTGGCAACCGATATTGCTGCCCGTGGTATCGATATCGACGATTTGAATCTGGTTATTAATTATGAGATCCCCAATATTCCCGAAACTTATGTTCACCGCATTGGCCGGACTGGTAGAGCCGGACTAGACGGAAAAGCTGTTTCTTTTTGCGATGTGGAAGAATTTGAATATCTGCGTGATATACAAAAATTGATTTCCATACAGATTCCTGTTGTAAATGACCACCCATTTCCATCTGAAAATTTACCTCAGGAAGGTAAATCGAAAGCAAAGACCAAAGCAAAAAAGCAAAATCCGGGGCCAGGTGCAGGGAGAAGAATGAATCAACGCCGAGAAAAAGACACAACATCGCATGTTGCTAAACCTCAGCTTCAGAAACAAGCTGTTAGTCATACTCCAAAAACAGACAATGCTCCCAAAAAACTATTTTTACGAAAAGAGAGATAGCTGATAGGCAATAAGAATAATCTTCTGACAAAAAATTCCCTGAAAGTGTATAAACTTTCAGGGAATTTTCTTTTTTAGTTGTTTTTTTGTTTTTACTATCGGGGAAAGTTACTTTGTATTTTGTTAATGGAGTCATTCGTTGTGTTCAATTAAATAACACCTGATTTGGATGTCTTAAAAATTGAACTATATTTTCAGTATTATATATATATTTACTTTTGCCAATTCTAATAAGAGCCTAATCTAAATTTTTAAATAAATTGTTTTAAACCGCATTTTTCATCGTTTCTATTTGTAAGTGCATAGCTTAAATTGATGACAATATGATGAAATATGACATTTTAAAGCATATTTTTGATCCGAAAATGAGTTTTATACTGAGAATTCGCATGATTTTAATGTTAAAAATTAGAATTATCTAAAAAACTTTCAATTTGTTTCTTTTTATTCTTTTTGTTCACAGTTTTTAATATGAAATTTTTTATGGTTTAAAAAATATAATTAAAGTGCAGAAAATCAGCATGTAAATAAGTCTGATAATTTGTAGCCTGGGACTTTTGTAGGCTTTAAACTTAAGTTAAACAAAGTCCTGCCTACATATTGACACAAAAAATCTGCATATTTTTTCTATTTATCATCAAAAACACTTGTTTTTTAATTATTAATACTTTATTTTTGCCAACTGAATTACTGAACTCACAAGAAGTAACGCAAATTAAAGAAGATTAATAAACAAAATGTTAAATTTATGAGAAAACTAACGTTCTTATTGGCCTGCCTGTTTTTGGTTGGCGTAGGTTTGGTTAATGCTCAATCAAAATCCATTGCGGGAAAAGTTGTTTCCGCGGATGATGGGCAACCAATTATTGGTGCTACTGTACAGATTAAGGGTACCCCGGGTGGTATTATTACCGATGCAGATGGTAATTTTAGAATCAGTTTGCCGGGAGCAGCAAAAACTCTGACTATTTCATACATAGGTATGAAAACTGTTGAAATTGAAGCTAAAAGTGGCATGACTGTCAAATTGGAAACAGATTCCAAACAAATTGATGAAGTTGTAGTTACTGCAATCGGAATTAAGCGTTCTGAAAAAAGTTTGGGCTATTCAGCATCAACAATTAAGAATGATGAAATCACAGCAGCTAAGAGTTCGTCTGTAATGAGTGGTTTGCAAGGTAAAGTTGCAGGCTTAACAATCACCTCTGCAGGAGGAACAGGTAGCTCACAGAAAGTAATTGTGAGAGGTATTACTTCTTTTTCAGGAAGTAATCAACCTTTGTATGTAATTAATGGAGTTCCTCTTCAAAATGATTTTCAGGGGAATAATGCTACAAACAACTCAGTTGACTTCGGAAACCTCGCAGGTGATATAAACCCTGACGATGTTGAGTCAGTTACAGTTTTAAAAGGAGCTTCTGCAACTGCTCTCTACGGTTCAAGAGCAGCTAATGGAGTTATTGTAATTACAACTAAACGCGGACAAACCGGAGGTAAATTATCTGTAACGTATAACGGAACAGTAACCGGATCTTCAGTACTAAGAGTTCCACAAACTCAAAACCAATTTGGACAAGGTTGGCCATTTTGGGATCCAGCTGAAAATGGATCATGGGGTCCAAAACTAGATGGTAGAATTCATGATTGGGGTGCTTACTCAGATCCTGATAATGTTGCCCCAGGAACACCGCCTACTAATTACTCTAATTACGTTGTGATGTCTAAACCATTTAGTGCAATAAAAGACAATATGCGTAATTTTTATGAAACAGGCATGGAATACAACAACACGATTGCAATCTCTGGTGGAGGTGAAAATACTTCTTTCATGCTTTCTTATGGTAATGTGACATCAGATGGAATTATTCCTACTAAAGCAGATTTATATAATCGTAATATTATTTCATTTAGAGGAGATACCAAATATAAAAAATTCTCAGCTTCGTGTGATATTAATTATATTAAGAAAAAAGTAAATGCAGTAAGTTCTGGTCAGGGAAGCGATGGTTCTACCATGTTTCAGGATATAGCTCAAATGCCGGTTGATATACCTGTAAATGCTTTAAAGGATTATAACAGCATCTATCAGAATACCGACAATTTTTATACATGGTATGCACAAAATCCATTTTGGATTGTAAACAACAACGGTAACGAATATAAAGAAGACCGTGTTTATGGTAAAGTTGATTTAAACTTAGACTTGATCACCGGTTTAAAATGGGTAGGTCGTATTGGAGGTGACTTTACTAATTCTCGTCAGCGTAACTGGAATGCAATAGCCAAACCAAGTGCTGGATCATGGAACTTCGGAAACAAGAAAGAACAACCTGGAACTTATCAGGAAAACAACGCTTATGTCGGTCAAATTGATGTTACTTCGTACTTTAATTTAGACTATAAATTATCAGATGACTTTAGACTTACCGGTATTGCCGGTATTAATTACAACCAAAGAGAAGGCTATGCTTTAAATTCTTATTTATTTGGTCTTACACTTCCAAATTGGTATAGTTTGTCCAATGGTACAGCTCAACCATTAACTTCAAGTGCAATTTATACTCGTCGTTTATTTGGTGTTTTAGGTCAATTTGATTTAAGCTTCAGAGATTGGGCGTTTGCTACTCTTTCACTTCGTGAAGACTGGTCATCTACCCTGCCAAAAGGAAAGAATAATTATTTCTATCCTGGAATCAATACTTCTTTCATTCTAACAGACGCTATCCCATCATTAAAAGATAATAATACATTAAGCTTTTTGAAAGTACGTGCTGCTTGGGGTATGACAGGTAATGATGCATCGACATATTTAACGAACTCAATTTATTCTTTAACACAAGTAGGTGTTGGATTTGGTTCACTTAACACTCCTATAGCAGGTGTAGTCGGCTTAACAGAAGGAAATCGGGCTGCAAATCCTTATTTGCGTCCTGAATTGACAACTGAAACTGAATTTGGTGTTGATGCACGCTTTCTTAATAATAGATTAGGAATTGATGCAACATATTACAACAAAAACACGAAAGATCAGATTATTTTAGCAACTCTGGCTCCTGAAACAAGATACACAAGTCAAGCAAAAAATATCGGTTTGGTAAATAACCAAGGTGTTGAATTAAGAGTTTGGGGTGTACCAGTAAAAACAAAAGATTTTTCTTGGGATATTTCCTTGACTTTTGCTAAAAATGTCAGTCAAGTCAAAGAACTTTGGGAAGGTGCTAAAGAATATGTTGTTTACTCTGCTTATGGTGTAAACTTTAAAGCTATTAAAGGGCAACCTTTAGGCGTTTTTACGGTTCCACAAGCGGCCAAAACTGCTGACGGTAAGGTAATTGTTTCTTCTACAGGTCGTCCTACAATTGATCCTGTTAACCAAAAAACGGTTGGTGCCTCTACTCCTGATTTTACAGCAGGATTAACAAACAGGTTTACTTTTAAAGGAGTTTCCTTAGGTTTTGTGCTGGATATGCGTCAAGGAGGAAAATTTTGGAGTAACACAGCTGAGTTAATGGCATTCGATGGTAATTCACCGATTACAACATTTAACGGTCGTCAACCTTTCTTAGTTCCTAATTCCGTTAAGAATATTGGAACAACAGCAGCACCAATCTATGCAGAAAATGATATTCCAATTTTATGGCAATCCATGTATTCTTACTATAATCACAGCACAAATACCGTGATGTATGAGAAAATGGTGTTGGATAAATCATATATAAAATTACGCGAAGTAACTTTATCATATTTGTTACCAAAGAGTTTGTTCGCCAATTCATTTATTTCTACTGTTGAATTATCTTTGGTGGGTCGTAACCTCTTAATGTGGACTCCTCAGGAAAACGCTTTTGTTGATCCGGAAGCAACAAATTATGGTAATGATTTGACTTCAGACTTTGGAGAGTTCTCAGCAGGACCTACAATGCGCAATATTGGTGGAAGTATTAAAATTATTTTCTAATCATAAAAAATATAGACACAATGAAAAAAATATTTATAATTAGTTTATTAACTCTTGCATTTATTGCCACTTCGTGCGATAGTCTGCTGGATATTAATAGTAATCCAAACTACCCAACTGCCACTACAACTGATTTAGCACTCTCTTCGGGGGAAGTGTTTGTTACTTCTGCTGTTGGAGGCGATTTGCAATTGATGGGTAGTATTTGGTCGCAATTCTATGCACAACACACCGGATCAAATCAATATACCAATATTGATTCATATAACTTGCCAAATAGCAATTCTTATGTAACAAGATCATGGTCTTTGTTTTATTCAGGTGCTTTACCAGATTTAGAAACTGCTAGTACTCTAGCTGCTAAAGATAGTGAATGGAGTTTGTGGTTTATCGCAGAATCTTTAAAAGCATTTTCATATCATGTTTTGGTTGACTTTTATGGAGAAATACCATTTTCAGAAGCACTTAAAGGGGTTGACAAATTAGACCCAAAATATGATGGTGGCAAAGATGTAAATGTGGGAATACTTGCAATTTTAGATGCTGCTATCGCAAAACAAGCTGATGCTAAAACGGCTAATGCAGGAATTTCTACAACTCGGGCAAAAAGTGATTTAATCTTAAATGGT
Source organism: Bacteroidales bacterium (assembly GCA_038329115.1). Lineage (GTDB taxonomy): Bacteria > Bacteroidota > Bacteroidia > Bacteroidales > Paludibacteraceae > Paludibacter. The sequence continues at coordinate 7,573 of JBBQMQ010000051.1, read as the reverse complement.
GATATTGATAAATGGATTAAGTTTGCTAAAACTTTGAAACTAAAAATTTTGTTGAGAGATTACACTGCAAATAAAGCTGCAATTACTGCTTTATTGGCAGAAGGAGATTTGTTGACATCAGATGTTGCTTTTACAAAATTTGCTGATGTTGAAAATAATTCAAATCCTTTGTATGAGAATGACAGAAGAAAATTGAATACTCCTAACAATTTACGTGCAAGCTCTACCTTGATTAAATTTTTAAATGCAAATAGTGATCCACGTGTTGCAGCGTTTTTTGAAAAAAATACAGCTGGTAATTATGTGGGTTTACCTCAAGGAGGTTATACTTTAGGAACTGCTTGGACAACTTTGTCTTCACGGGCTTTATTAGCTGCAACTGATCCTGTTTATTTAATGTCTGCCGCAGAAAGTTATTTTTTGCAGGCTGAATGTTATGCATTGGACAATAATTCAGTTCAAGCAAAAGCTAAATATGAATTAGGCGTTACTGCTGCATTTACTCGTTGGGGATTAGGTACTTCGGCTGCTGCATTTATTGCTACCGGAGGGGCTTATGCTTTTAATACTACTTCAGTTCAAACAATGAAAGAAAGTATTTGGCGTCAAAAATGGATAGCTGCTGCGCGTAGTCAAGGTTGGGATTCATTCTTTGAGATAAACAGAACCGGATATCCAGTTTATGGAACCGTAACCTCAGAAACAACAGGTTATGTTGTTGGAAATTTAGCTCCTTCAATTAATAGTGTTTTACCAGCCGGTGAATTCCCAAGGAGATTAATCTATCCAAAATCATCAACTGATTATAATCCGAACGCTCCAGTTTCAGTTCCTACACAAACTAAAATGTGGTGGCACAAATAGTATTAATATTTAAAAAATACAAAAATGAAAAAAATAAAAATATCAATGTTTGTGTTAGGCGTGTTTTTCGCCCTGACAAGCTGTGAGACCTTAAAGGAACCAACTGTAGAATACGGTCCTGTATATCCTCTCTCAGGGGAGTGGATAGTGAGGTATATTAAACCAAATCCCACAGTTGCCGCAGATTCAAGTGCATTTGCAACACTATCTACTTTTAATGATGCAAAAAACTCAACCGATTCACTTTGGGTGAGAAAAACAGGTACAAGTACTACAACAATAAGTTCATTTACTGTTAAGTCTATTTGTAGCCTTGCCGACAATACATTTTCTGGTTCAGGATTAACAAATACTGTTCTAGCAACTGGTGTTTCTGTAGGGAAGTGCACAATTACAGAAGGTAAGGTGATAATTGATGGTTGGGATACAAATTCAGGTCATAAATCTGATAAAATAACCTTCAAAATCGAAGATTCTAGAAAACCAGGCGTTATTTACACTGCTGTAGGATATAGAAGAACAGGTTGGTACGAAGATGAGCCTTAATTTAGATTTGAAATAAAAATCTATTTGAATTAAAAAAGAAAGTGTCCTAAATGGGACACTTTTTTTTGTTGGTGCGCCGAGCATGGCGAGTATATTTGAATATTGTCTATGTCTAATTGTACTGTTTATTTCTTCCGTTTCACGGAATGTACCATATGCATCGGCATTATACCAGAGTTGACTTTTGAATTAAATATAAATTCATGTGGTATTACTTAACTTTCGCAAGCTCTATTACCCCGCTTGTATAAGTTGATGCAGGAATTCTGGATACAGGGAAGCTAAAGCAAAATAACTTGCTGCAAAAAACATTGTTAACTTTGAACAGTACTGCGATAATGACGATGCGAAAGCATTGATTCCTTCGAGACCACAATTGTAAGAAAGCCCCCTAAATCCCCCGAAGGGGGACTTAAATACAAAATGAGCTGTTCGAAATTTCGGACAGCTCATTTTTTTAAGCACCAATTTTATCGTTTAATCCGTTTTAAAGTTATTGGAATAAATGTTCTATCTTTTATTCCAATAATACCATAAATAGTTTCCCCTGGTTGAATATCTTTATCCATAATTTCATACTTTTTCAATTCTTTTACCAGGTCATTATTTGCTTTAGCTGCCACCAACATATTTCCAATGGCTATAGCTGAAAATATTATTTTGTTAAAAGGAAATTCTGATACTACTCTACCATTGAAAGTTACTGTAGAACCACCAAAAAAACCAAGAAAATAGAAAGAATATCCTAAAATTGATTGTTTTACATAGTCTTTTATAACTTTTGGTTCGAGAGGATAAATTGGAGTTATTCCTGAATAAAATTCCATATCCCGACCAATATTTATATCCGAATCGGAGTTGTTTGTAATTTTTAGAGCTATGATTTTCACATCGCCATTAAGCTCTTTTTTTGCCATCTTTTTATTGCCACGTTCTTTTAAAACATCGTACCTATAAGAAATTTCAACGGCGTCATATTTTTCCCGGATATTGTAATTTAGTCGTTCTGGAACTATTGGACGGTAATACATAGCACAACCGCTTATTATAAAAACAATTAAAACCAACAATAAAAGTTTACTCTTATTCATATAAGCAATTTTAAAATTAACAATAATGAAATCTTATTTTCGATACAAATATACGCAACACAATTAACTTAAACAAGCGGTTTAAAAATTATTTAAGAAAATATCGTGTATAAAAAAAACAACCGCCAATGTTTAAGATCTTACGGTTGTTTTGTTTTCTAATTTTATTATTTGGTGTACTTTGCAATAGCATTTAATAAAAAATCTGGAGCTTTACATGGCTTCCAGTTATCTTTTCCAACAAAAGCCAGTTCTGTTTCAGCTTCATTAATCAACTCATTTTGCTCATTATACAGTTTATATGTGAACCAAATGCGAACTCCTTTCAATGCTTTTAAAGTGGTTTTTACCGTTAAAATCTCATCATACCGGGTCGTTTTAATAAACCTGAAATTCATACGAATAACAGGACACATTACTCCGGCTTCTTCAACCAAGTCATAAGGAATTCCAATGCTGCGAAATAACTCCCATCGGGCAGCTTCGTAATATTTTACGTAATTGGCATGGTGCATGGTTCCCATCTTATCGGTATCAGGATAAGAAACTCTGAATTTATAATCGTGGTCTATCATGCTTATTTTTTCCTGGATTTATCAAAACAATTTTCAAAGAAAAGTAATTGATATTTTATTGAATTTGACCAATAATCCCAATTATGGATTCCCGGACGTTCGATATAATCATGATTAATATTTAATGTCAGAAGTCTGCGGTGCAAACCTGCATTAATCTGGTAGAAAAAGTCAGAAACACCACAATCAATAATCAAATTTAATTCATTGTTTTTCAATGATTCAACCATGTTTATCACCGAACGGTTGTCCCATTCGGTTTGATTGGTTTCTATATTCCCGATTCGTTTTGCAATATCAAATTTTTTAGTTGAAGAACGCAAATCCACACCACCACTCATACTTCCTGCACTGGAAAATAAATTTTTATTGCGAATGGCTAGGTATAAAGCGCCATGCCCGCCCATACTCAAACCGGTAATGGCCCTTTCCGAACGATTAGGAATGGTAGCATAATGTGAATCGATATATGGTAATAACTCTCTGGTAATAAATGTTTCATACTGAAACGCTGTATCGATGGGACTATCCATATACCAACTGCTAAACCCTCCATCCGGACAAACAATAATAAACTGATGTTCTGTTGAAAGGGTTTTAATAGCAGGAACCGTTTTTACCCATTTGGCATAATTATCACTGTAGCCATGAAGCAAATAAACAACCGGGTAATGCTTTTTAGCAGAATAATTTTCAGGAACGATAACAACGCTTTTGATTTCCTTTTTCATTTTGGTCGAAAAAACAGAAACGGTATCGACCTGTACTCGTGAAAAAGCTAGTTGAGAAAGAATTAGAACAGAAAGAAAGAAAATTGAACGTTTCATAAATGAATTAAAAAAATTAGAATTTAAGAAACAAAGGTACGGTTTTTAATTTTTTACGCCAACCTGATTTTACTTTGATTTTACGTTTGAACGTAAATATTTTTTATCTTTGCATAAAAATTGCATTTTGGCAATAATTATGCATATTAATAAACTATAAATACAAAATATCATGTTTAAAACAAATCAGTATTTCGATGGCAAAGTCGTTTCAATCGGATTGGAATCGGCAGAAGGTACAGCAACGGTAGGTGTAATGGCAGCCGGCGAATATGAGTTCGGTACAGGATCAATAGAAGTGATGACCGTTATTTCAGGACAACTTACTATTCAACAACCTAATGAAACAGAATGGAAAACCTACAAAAAGTTTGAAAGTTTCGTGGTTGCTAAAGATGTGAAATTTAAAGTGAAATGTGCTGAGGATACACCTTATTTGTGTTTGTATAAATAAGAACTAATCGCCTAAAAGGACTCCCTGAAAAATAAAAGCTTGTTTCGAAATCGAAACAAGCTTTTATTAATACTCATAAGTACAGACGTGGCATGCCGCGTCTTTACTATTTCAAAACTTCTTAAACCCAATTATCTCCCGCACTTCACGAATGGTTTTAGAGGCACTTTCATGAGCTTTCTCTTTTCCCATGCGGGCAACCCTGGAAACATACGCTTCATCGCCGGAAATGGCTTTAATCTTCTCACGCATCGGTTCTGTAAATGCTATCATATCTACCGCCAATTGTTTTTTCATATCACCGTAACGTATTTGGCAAGTATTGTATTGCTCTTCGAAGAAAGTTAGTGTTTCGGGTGCTGAAACCACTTTCATCAATTGAAAAATGTTTTGAATAGCTTCTGGTTTAGTTTGATTTGCTTCAGTCGGGCCACTATCGGTAACTGCTTTCATTACTTTTTTCCGAATGGTTTAAGAATTTCATACACGTTATAAAACAAGAAATCAACCAAATGGAATAATTTAAACATTTTTTTAATAAGTTATTTACCAATAAGTTATTTTTCTGCCTTCAGTTACATACGAAGTTCCCTTACTAATTGTTTTAGTAGTCCAATTACCATGTGAATCATACACATATGCATAATCTATATATCCTCCATATCCTCCATTGGAATAATCGATCCTAGAAATATTTTTATTTGAATCATATGAATATTTTTCATAATTATGACTTGTCCCATCATTAGTTACTATTGAATCAATCAAAAGAAATTTATTATCTGATTTGAAATAATACTTAGTTTGTAATCGTAATCTTTCTTCTACTGTAAAGGTTTTAAACATACCATTGGAAGCATATGTTATGTTTTTTACAACACTTGGACCGTGAGTTATAGTAACAGGATATTTACCATTATATGTAAGATAAGCAGAATCTTTTTCAATGTGTGACTCCGATGAAAAAATTGACTGAACAATAGACTTATTTTCAACAAAGGTATATTTAACTATTATTCTAATGTCACCATTGTTAAAAGTTACTGATTTGAGGTTAGAAACAAGTCCGTTGTTTATGAAATTACTAGGGGAAGGGATAAGATAAGATGGAAAAAGGGAGTGTTGGAGAGTAAGTGGTTTGTTCCATGAAAAATATCCAATTCCAAACTTTCCATTATTCTCATATTCATAATCAATTGAATCATTAATTGTAGAGTTAGAACTTGTAAATGTATAATTAGTTTTAGCAATTTCACCTGTGTTCAAATAACTATTAGTAGTGTTAATTGTTTCATTGGACGAAGAATAAACCTCAGTAGTAATATATCCTTCTTGATTAAAAGTAGTTATCTGTGTTCCCATATTGACTATTGTGATTGTCTTTACTTTTCCATTTAACTGTTTTCGAATCAAAGTACTTGAATTCCAATAATTTGAATTACTATCAAGGGCATTAGGATCACATGAAGTAAATAGAAGAATTACAAACAAGTAAAGAACAATATGAAATTGGAGTGTTTTCATAAAATAGATTTTAAGGTTAGGAATAGTTTACAAATATAGAAATTAATTTAAACTTCTGTGATAATTTGTAATTTTTTTCAAACAGTCTACTGATTTTCTCTCAAAATCATCTTAAAAGAGATGAGATCCCTGACTTCATGAATAATATTACGTGCACTTTAATTTTTCTTAGCCGAGCAATATTCAAATCATTATCTTTGAAGTTTATCATGAACTAAATTTTCTAACAAATCAATGAAGTAAAAACAACTATATTTTCAATTAATTTTATTAACACAATTGTAAGTCCAAAAACCGAAGATAAAATATCTTGGTTCATGTAATATTTGACGTTGTTTGACGACTTTATAAACATTGGAATAAATACTAAATGCTCACAAACAGCAACTTGTAATAGTTGTCTTAATTAAATTTTTAAATCATCATATTCATGGCTTCACGAACTTCACTTAAAGTTTCAATTGCAGTTTGTCTTGCCTTATTGATTCCATCAGTCAGAACACTCTTAACATAAGTTTCGTCCTTTTCTAATTGACCGCGTTTTAATCTAATTTCTTTAAAATAGCTATTTAGTGCTTCTGCTGTTATTTGTTTTAATTTGCCCGAACCAAGATTGCCAATCTCTTTAGCAATCTCATCAGGACTTTTACCCAAACAAAGAGATGATAACCTGAGTAAATTAGCAACCTCTGGTCTATTGATAGGGTCAAATGTAATATATCTTTCTAAATCAGTTTTTGCCGATCTAATCAACGTACAAGTTTCATCTTCAGTTGCTTTAATCATAATGCTATTATTCCTACTCTTACTCATTTTTTGATTACCATCCAGTCCCAGAATCATGGGCGATTCACTTAGAAGTCCAATGGGCTCGGGAAACAAATTTATATTAAATTTGGTGTTAAACCTTTTAGCAATAGTTCGTGTCAATTCTATGTGTGGCAACTGGTCTTTTCCAACAGGTACGACATTACTTTTACAAAAAAGAATATCTGCTGCCTGATGTACTGGATAGGTGTACATTCCTGCATTGATAATTTCTTTTCCCGAAGCAGAAATTTCCTCTTTAACAGTTGGATTTTTATTTAATTCTGAAAGAGATACTAGTGATAAAAAAGGAACTAACAATTGATTTAATTCAGGAATATGACTGTGTGGAAAAATATAAGTTTTATTTTGCTTTGGATCCAAACCACAAGCTAAATAGTCCAATGTAAGTTCAAATACATACTTTGAAATATCTTTAAAAACATCTCGATCTGTTAACACCTGATAATCAGCAATTAAAATATAGGTTTCCACCCCTAAATTTTGCAATTTTACCCGATTAAGAATTGATCCAAAATAATGTCCTATATGTAAATTTCCTGTTGGTCTGTCTCCCGTAAGAACTCTATACTTAGCAGGGTTCTCATATAAATCTTTTTCTAATAATTTGCTATTCTGAACAGCTTTGTCAAATGATGGATTGGTTATTCCATTTATATCTTTCGTTGTCATTATTTAATATTTATAAATTTATTTTGTTCAAATAGGTTAAATCCTATTCTATATATCTTAGAAAAACGATTAGTTTCGAGTATCAAAAAAATCACATTCAGTAAAAATATTTTTGAGAGAAAGTAATATACTTTCTCTTTTTTTCAATCTTTCCCTTTAACTTGTTACTTTCTTATCCCCCTTCGGGGGATT
>JBBQMQ010000050.1:0-13882 GCA_038329115.1 Bacteroidales bacterium | reverse complement strand
GGTTTTATTAAGTGCTGACTCATCAAATGCAGTTTGCAAATCAAGAGTTGGTCCGGTCCAGGTTCCCCATGTATCTGCAAATTCAGAAAAACCTACTAAAGCAAAGTCCGATTGAAGAGAATTCTGGCTTGTCCAGGCATTGTTGTCAACTACCCATTGCCATGCAATCAGACTCTCTTGATTGAAATTGTTTTTTAACCTAAAAATGTCTGCGTAATTTGGCAAGAGTTGTCTGCCACTTTTAGTAATTACCTGGTTGGCATAATAAGCTGCATTATTCAAGTCATCCTGATTTCTGGTTGCTGTTTGACCATATCCGGATTTCGACAAATATACTTTTGCTAATAATCCCATGGCTGAATATTTATCAATTCGTCCGGGTTGATTCGTTTCTGGCAGTATTTCAATAGCTTTTTTCAAATCCATTACTATATAGGTGTATACATCTTCAATTTTATTTTTGCGTAATTTGTTGGATTGATTGGCTTTAATAATTTCGGAATTGCTGTGAATAATCGGTACAGCCCCGAAAATGCGAACCAGATAGAAATAACTCATCGCTTTCCATGTCAACGCTTCACCTTTCACAGTATTTTTAGTTTGGTCTGAAACATTTTTTCCTGCTTTGAGATTTATGTTTTCGATAACACCGTTGCAATATGCATTCACTGACCACAGGGAAGCAGAGGCATTTCGTAAATCATCATCGGTCGATTTCAATGTGAAAGTGGAATATACATCGCTTGTATTATTAAAAAACAAATTTCCTGAAAGCACATCGCCTATTTTCCAAAAACCACGTTGAAAATCGTACCATGGAGAACCATAAATGGGATTTACGGCCTGAAAACATTGGTCATCATTTTGATAAAACGCATCAATTGTGTAAGAATCTATCGTAGGTTTATTCAGAAAATCGTCGCACGAAAACATTCCTACAGCCAGAACTAAGATAATGGCTGATTTTAAAAATATATTTAGGTTTAACTTCATGATAATAAGATGATTTGAGTAAAGATTAAAATGAGATATTAATTCCAAAACTGTATGATTGTGGAGAAGGATATCTTCCGTTATCCAATCCATACACATTAACGCTTGCGGTGCTTACACCAATTTCAGGGTCAAAACCTGAATATTTAGAAAGTGTGAATAAATTTTGAATGTTTGCATAAATTCTCAGATTACCTAAAAACAATTTCTTAATCATTGATTTAGGAAATGTATATCCAAAAACAATATTTTTCAATCGTAAATAAGAACCGTCTTCAATATAACGATCTGATAATCTGATATTATCATTCGGATCGGTTGGTGTAGCACGAGGAATTCGGGTATCAGGATTAACTAATCTGACATTGTTTACATCATCATACCAGTTATTGAGAACGCCCCCATCAGGATTGGATATCGGATAAGCTTTAGCCGCATTAATAGGCTCAATCATGGCACGATCATTTACAATTGAAAGCTGATTTGTCCACATTGATTTCATGGTAGATAAGTTCCTGCCAACATAATTCAGCACTTTATTGCCATACGTCCCATTGATAAATACAATCAAATCAAAGTTCTTATATTTTAATGTATTGGTCAATCCATAAGTGAGAATAGGAAGTGGAGAACCTATATTCGTTTTATCTTTTTCATCAATAACCCCATCATTACTTATATCTGCAAATTTCAAATCGCCAACAAATGTCGTTTTCAATGGGTTGAATGACACTCCGTCAGTAGGAAATGAAGCTTGTTTTGGACTAGTCATAATGTCTTCTTTGCTTTTGAAAACTCCAATTACTTTATAACCGTAGAAATTATATAATGACTCACCAATTGTTGTTCGTGAAACCACATCGCTCCACTGTCCATAACCTTCAATGGCTACATTTTCGGTTCCGTCAAGAGCCACCAGCGTGTTTTTGTTTGTCGAAAGTTGCAAATCGGTATCCCAACTGAAATTACCCTCTATGTTGTGTGAATTAATTGTGAATTCAATTCCTTTATTATTTATTTCACCATAATTACCATAAGGTGCGGAAAGAGCACTTGCCGTATTGCCTCGTGTTCCAATATACGATGGAAGTTGTAGCTGCATAAGCATATCTTTCGACACTTTGTTGTATATATCAACTACAATATTTATTCGATTTTTTATCAAGCTGATGTCAAAGCCTATGTTAGTCTGTTCCTGAGTTTCCCATTTGATATTTGGATTAGCAATATTCGACTGACGATAGCCAATACCTAATCCTGAAGGCATTTTGGTGAGACTTGCTCCCCATAAATAACTTCCGATATTTTGGTTACCGGTCTGACCCCAACCAAGTCTGAGTTTCAAATTGCTGATTGATTCATTATTTTTTAAAAAATCTTCATTGCTTATTCTCCATGAACCTGCCACTGCATGAAATGGGGCAAAACGGTTATTCGGACCAAAGTTTGAAGAACCGTCGTAGCGGAAAGTATAAGTCAGATAATATTTATCCAATGAAGAATAAGTCCCTCGAAAGAACAATGAAGCCATTGAACCTGAGCCGAAACCTGATGAGATAGAAGGAGTTACACCTAAGGCAGGATTATGAATCAAATTGCTAGGCAAATTGGTTGAAATTGTTCCTAAATAAGACCAATTCCATTCTGAAGCTTCCTGCCCAAGCATAAATGAAGTATGATGAATACCGAAATCTTTTGTGTATGTTAGATAATTTTTTAACTGCCAGTATGAATTCTGATTGTTTTGAAGCGACGATTGATTAATGCTTCTTACCCAGTTTCCGTAAGTGGCAGTGGGATAAAAACGTTCGGAGGTCGAGCCTCCAAATGTGAAAGCAAGTTCACTTCTTAAAACCAATGCCTTACTGAAATTGACATCAAAAAACACATTGCCATTCAACGATGATCGTTTTAATAAATTCTCTTCATCCAAAGATTTTGCAATCGGATTTTCCAGAGCCGAAATACCCTGACGCTGAATAGCTGTGTAATTTCCATTCATGTCATAAATAGGAACATCCGGTGTAGATTGTAAAGCAATATTGATAATTCCTTCGTCACTGTCAACTAAGCCCAATCGTTCATCGGTTGATGAATAAGACAAGTTCAACCCTAATTTCAACCATTTCTTTAGTTGAGCATCCAGATTCGAACGAAAAGCAAAACGATTAAAATTCGTTCCGATAACCGTTCCATCCTGATTCAGGTAGGATGCTGAAACATAATATTTTGTATCATTATTTCCACCGGAAGCTGAAAATACATGCGATTGAGCCGGAGCAATCTGAAAAACAGCATTCTGCCAGTTTGTTCCTTTTCCCAATAGTGAAGGATCTGCGAACTCTAAAGTAGGTATAAAACTGGAAGTTTGAGTTGCTAATGAATTACTGTATGATGCAAAACCTTTCAAATCAAGCACATCGATTCTTTTTGTCTGTCGCTGAATGGTATATGAACCTTCATACGTAAATTTAGCACTACCTGTTGAACCTCTTTTGGTTGTAACCAATATAACCCCGTTTGAACCTCTTGAACCATAAATAGCAGTTGCAGAAGCATCTTTAAGTATTTCCATGGATACAATGTCTGAAGGACTTATGGTTGATAATGGAGAGATGGTAGAAACTTTTCCGTTACCTAAAGCATCAGCCAATCCGTAATCGGCACCAGATGAACCTTGCGTTTGGAAAGGAACGCCATCTATAACATACAATGGTTCTGCATCGGCATTAATCGTCCCCTGACCACGAACCCTGACGGCTACTGAAGAACCCGGTTGACCTGAAGTCTGAGTAACTGTAATTCCAGCCGCTTTTCCCTGCAAAGCCTGATCAATATTTGTTGAGAATGAAGATTTTAGTTGTTTCTCGTTTAATGAAACTGATGAGCCCGACAAATCACTTTTCTTCATTGTTCCATATCCAATTGCAACTACTTCATCCAGTTGCTTTGAATTTGAACTCATTTGTACATCTATTTTCGCAGAATTAGCTTGTCTTTCCAGCTTCTCCATTCCAATATATGTAAATACAATAATTGAGTTTTTGGCAACTGACAGTTTATAATTTCCATCTTTATCGCTAACCGTACCGTTTGTTGTTCCTTTTTGTACAATTGTAACACCTGTTAGTGGACTGTTATCCAGTGCATCTGTAATCTTTCCGAGAACAGAAACATTCTCCTGAGCAAAAAGGTGAGTTGAAATAACGAGCAGAAAAATGCTTATCAAAATTGATCTGAGTGTTTTGCGTTTGACTGACAAACAAGGAATTCCGGTTTCTAAATGGAGAGAATAATTAAGTAGCTGTCTCTTTTTTTCTTTCATTTACGATTAAATTATAAGGTTAACTTTGAAGTATCTTGTGAACTGAAACCCTCTGTATTTATGAATTTCATTTTATTTGTAATTTACAATAGCAAAAGTAGGGGCTTTAAAGTATCGAAAAAGATATTATTTCAACGGATGTTGATACTTTTGGAACACCTTGAAAACGAATCTGATACTTTCAGGAATATAACTTGACTTTGAAATCTGTGCTAGTAAAAAACAAAGTTTCGACTTAAGTACAAGTTATTCGATTGACTTCACATTTCCTATATAAATGATTATAAGACAATAATGTCTTGAAAAAAACTTAGAATCAATTATGTTAAAGCTATTATGAGTTCTGATTTCCGATTGAAAATTTAAGTAATAATCGAAATTTTCTTTATTGAGTAATAGCTTAAAAACGTGTTTCGAGACAAATAACAATTGGTACTATTTTCTACCACCAATGTTTGTGAAATCTTATACCTATTTATCCTCTCTTCTCAAAACGCCCACATACCTACATAACTCTCCAGCATTGGTTATTCCCTCAACTTCAATATTGTAATTGTTTGTTTTGTCAGCCGTATAAAATTTGACATTTATATTTCCGTTTATGTCTGCAGCCAATTTTGGATTCCAGTAAATAGTTGTTCTTAAATCAGGATCTTGTTTCTTTAATACGCTATCAACTTCATATTTGGGTACATAAAATTGTGACGGTTTTTGATAACCAAGTGGTGAGATATTTGCCAGACTAATCGGTGTCGGATATTTTATTTTTACGCCTTCTTTCAACGTTATAGCAATAACTCCATCGCCCCCACGACCACCGAAAATGGACGCATTTACACCTCTGAAAACCTGTATATTCTTAATATCATCGGAAGTAATGTATGAAATATCCTGAATGTCGAGCATTTCAACATCATCAACCAAAAACAACGGATTATTCTGGCTTCCACGAATGGAAACATGATCTTGTGCAACTTGTAATCCGGGAATTGTTGCCAATAAATCAAAGATATTGGTATGTGGAAAGCGTTCAATTTGATCAGATTTTAATTCAGTATCAGCCAGTCCCGAATAAAAATCATATTTTTCATATGTTTCCCTTTTCGCACTTATAGTTATTTCACTCAGGTTAATAACTCGCATTCCGCCTTCATAATAATATTTTTCCTTGCTCAACTTGAAATATTCATCCTGTTCAGGAGCGATATTGACCTTGAGAGGTGTTGGTATAAAACTGCTCGATTCTGGAAAATCGTCATTATCGGGAGTAATTTCAACATCGGTAATGCTTTTTTGTCTCTTTGCTTTAATTACAAAAGCGGTACTATCAGGAAACTCAATGCCATCTATCAGATATCGCCCTAAACTATCAGTTACAGTAGTTCTGAATACGTTTTTATATGGTGACAACATGATAATCTGGCATTTTTTGGACGGATTCTTAAAAATGCTCATCACTTTGCCTGTAAGTGCCTGACCAACTTCCATAAAGTATTTCGGTTGATTATAAGTTGCTTTAACCACATCGGCAGTTTTGAATCGACGCCATCCTTGAGTCAACATGAGCAAGTCGATCTTTTCATAGGTCGTTATCTTATTGTCTAAAAAATATTCACCCGGATTTTCCACATATCCTTTTATGTCGGAAGTCAACAATAAATTGCTAAAAATATTTCCACCTAATGAATCTTGTTTAACAGTATGACTATCGGTTATACTGATAGAATAGCTTCCCGTAACCGGTTTTTTAAGCAACGATTGAACATTTATAATGAGGTTTGCAGCTTCTCTTTTTTCATAGGCAGGTTTATCGCTCTGCACCGAAAAAATCGGAAAGTTGAAGTTATGAATAAAACTTAACCTTTCGCAGAAGGTATTTCCAAGTGAATCAATAACTGAAAATGATACGATTCCAGCCGGTAGCAACGAATCTGGAATCTGCCCGTTCATCTTGTTCATATTCTGAATACCAATTACTTTTCCGCGTGAATGCAACAATAAATAAAGAGATTTGTCGGCTATTTTTGTCTGGTTAACGACCTCGTAAAGAATTTTCCCACGTTTGTATAGCAAATGCAATGCAACACCATCCTCTTGACTTTTCGGGAGTTCAAATCGTTTTTCAGTGCCATAGCTTGTTTTCACAATGGCATAAAAGCTTTCGTTAGGTTGAACCAGGATAGAAAATTTACCCATTCCTTTATGAAAACTAGCAAAATCGCAGAGTTCCTCATTTTTATTAGTAAAAACTTTTCCGGTTACATCTACAGACAAACCATTTTTGCCAATAGCTTTAAAAGCAATGGGCTGAAATGAATTATTCAGCATAACACCACTTTCGGGGAAAAACTGCATATCAAAATCGGTGCTGAATTCGGGCAGAAATAAGTTGGTTTTGAATTTTACATCAGGAAGTGAAATTCCAATGTATTTTTTGGAATCATCTTTTGCATCAATTTGCAGTTGCCACCCAATTTTACCATCTTTTGAAGTTTTAGCATTCAATTTCTTATTAGGTGCACTTTTCCAGTTTTGTATTATTTCAATTTCTTTTCCGGCAATAGGATTATGTACCGCATCAGTAAAAGCAATGGTTACAGGAATTTTTCCATCAACCGGATTTCCATAGGTTATCTGTGTTGAAACTTGATCGTCAATTGGATTCCCAATTAAAACAGTTTTAGAATAGAAAAAATCTTTTCCTGTATTTTGCATCCAATACGTGTACGAACGAAGCACATATTGACCCATTGGTGTTTCTGGTTTCAGTTTAATATGTCCTGCAAAACCAAGCGAATCCGCCTTCAATTTTACACGACAAAGCACCGAATCGCGCTTATCTATCAACTCTACATACACAAACTTACTCAATGCATTGGGTTCAAACGTGGTGGCATTCACCAAATAACATTTAAACCAAATTTCTTCACCGGCACTGTAATAAGGTTTATCTGTCTGAACATAGATTTTCTCCTGAGCAGAACTGCTTACCTGTTTAGCAAACTGATTTATTATGGTTTTCTTAAAATCTGTTGCTTTCTTTGGTGCAGCAAAAATAGATATTGCAAGAAAAAGTCCTAAAAGTACAGTAGTGAATCGGTTTCGCATGATATTTGAAAATGGTTGTAAATAATTTATTTGTTTCACTCCTTTTAGTGTGGGTTTGTATTTTAAGCAAGAAACAAGGTTAAGATTATGTGGCTACTCTTTTCAACTAAGGTTAATTTTAAAAATAAGGTTTTAAAGATCCTATTTATATTCAAATCAGTTAATTAAGCAACCGATAATATTTAATGATATATTTTGTGTGTGACCCCCAAACCTTCAAATGGGGGCTTGAAAACACAGTCCTGAAAAAAGAATATAACGTAAATTCGTTCTTAGTTCCGCTTTTAAGCCCCCATTTGGGGGTTTTGGGGGTCAATAGAATTCATTTTTTTATTTTAGCAAAGTAAAATTAACCTTAGTAGAAAAATAAACCTCTTTAAAACAAACCTTATTTCTCCAAAAACAGATAGTCTCATTTTTAGTGAGACTATCCGTTTATAATTATTATCCAAGATTAGACCTGAAAGGATCATTATTAAAATGTTCAGGTGCTTTCATCAAGCTACCAATTGTACCTGGCTCACCGGGATCACCAAATGATTCTAAAGCGAGTGATATCTCATTGTCGAGTTCTATCCGGTTTATTATGGGTGATTCGTAGCTTTTTTTCTTTGTTATATCTATTTTCATATTCGTAATGTATTAGTATTGGTTAACAACTTTTATCGTTTCAGTTCCCGTGTTATTTTCAAGCTGAATAGTATAGAAACCTTTTGCAGGTAGTTTTATTTCCTCTGAACTTGCACTACTAGTTTTAACACTTACTAACCGACCAATTGCATCGAATACTCGAACATTTGTTTTAGCCGTGATATTATTAATTATCAACATGTTATTTACTACCGATAATACCGTCTGGTTTGTTCCATCAATTGATATTTTGTTATCTGTAGTTACACGTTTAGCTTTCAGTACAAAACGGTTATTGGTTGTACCCGCATCAGAGGTAAACGTATAATCTTTAACCATTAAATCTGTGGTTGTACCTGTTGTTATATCGGTCAGCAGTAAACCTGACAAACTTGGTGCTTGAGCGGCATTTATTCCAATGGTAGTACTTCCACCATTTTTGCTATAATAACCCAACGAAAGATTATCTACATTATCTACAGGCAAAGCATTGAATGCATAATTTACATTATTAAGACGTGTATACAATTGTGGAAAATCAGTACCTGTTGTTACCCATTTTTCCAAATCCTGATTAATTACATAATCCGTTGTATATGCATTATCTAGTATAAGCGTTGTCTTATCAACGCCTGTTGGTGAAACGATTTTTAATTCTACATTATCTGATTCATTGGTTGAAACAGCATTTTTTACTAGTTGACGACTTGCCAGCGTAAATGAAAGATTAGCACTTGTTCCCGCAGCACTTGCCTGTATAAAGAATGCATTGAAAGGATTTATACTGCTTACAACTGTATTAGCTGATTGAGTATACGTTGTACCATTCCAGAAATTCAGATAACTGGCACCAACACCACTTCCGGCAAACTTGCTCAGGTAAGGTGAACCTACCAGGTTCCAACCCACACTATTGGCTGTAACTGAACCTTCACCATAGGTTTCAACAGACACTGTACGAGCGGCTTCAGCACTTTGAACTAATGTTTTGTTAAGAGGAAACGACAATACATAATCACCGGTAAGCGATGGATCCAACCCAATAATGTAGCCTTGATTGGCATTAAGTGTTCCTACTGAGGTCATGGCAACCCAGTTCGATTGAGCTCCCAAATTCACAGCCCTGGCTGCACCATCATAGTATTTAATCCACCAGTTTGTATTCAGGGTTGCCGTACTTAACGTTCCCGTTCCAGAAACTTGTGTGATATTAGCTATGGTTACATTGCTTGGGAACGACATAAAATACCATGTGCCACTTCCCATGGTTTTTTGTAAAATCAATTTACTACCTTCACTCATGCTTATACCTTTTGTTACATTTACACTTGGAGCGGTAGTTTTGTCGGCTTGCAATACTAAGTCACCTGCCAATGTTAGTGTATTGGTTGATAAATCGAGTTTTGCTCCTGAAGCTACGGTAATTGCATGTACAGTCACTGGATTATCTACTATTAAATTTGTTGCAACAGTTATATCAGTTCCTGCCAATAATGCTTGTACACCCAAACTCCCTGATAGAATTGATGCAATCGCTGTAATATCGCCATTTGCGCTTCCGGTTGCACTATAGTTTGAAGCTAAACCAGTATCATCAGCCAAAGTATAAACCACGGTAGCCGGTTTTCCTGCTCCTACATTAGCATCGGAATAAGTACCGGTGGCAGAAGTGACTGAAACAGATTCTCCGCTCACAAAACCTGAAAGTGTTCCTGCGGTAACTGTTCCCGAAGTGGCTGAACCATCATACACTTTGGAGGCAATGCCCGGAGAACCAATGTTTAGATTTTTAGCTGTGATATTACCAGTAGTGGTTGTATTATTTCCACAACTATAATTTGAAGCCAGACCGCCATTTGTTCCATTGGCTAAAGTATAAGCGATAGTTGCCGATTTTCCTGTACCTACATTGGCATCGGGATAAGTACTTGTATTTACACTTACAGTAACAGTTTCGCCATTCACAAAACCGGTTAGTGCTCCCAAAGTCACTGTGCCGGTAGCTAGAGTTCCATCATACGGTTTTGAATCAATGGATGTAACCGCCTGATTTAATGGTTTTTTAGATATATTATTAGTAGTTGTGCCGTTTGCCAAACTATAATTTGCGGCTTTACCTCCGACAGTTCCATCTGCTAATGTGTAGGTTACATCTATTGTTTTTCCAGTTCCGGCACTTACATCTCTAAATGCTCCGACAGCAGTAACTACAAGTGTTTCAGACCCAATAAGACCTGATAATGTGGCTGTTATTGTTCCAGCTGGTAATGTTCCACTGTAATTTTTTTGTCCTCCTGAAGGGGAAGCACTCAGCGCTTTTGGAGTGATAGTTCCAGCAGTAGTACCAATGGTATAGTTTCCGGCATTTGCTCCACCGAGCGATAAGCCCGAATACGTGATTGTTCTGCTTCCTGCATCTTTTGAACTATAAGTACCGGAACTTGCCGTAGTACTTACAGTTACAACATCACCCGAGTAAGGTATTCCATCACTTGTACTTCCCGTTCCATAGGCTTCTGCCGTAGGAAGTACAGCCGTGCCTGCCACACTGGCTGTAGTTGTACCATCATAGGGTTTTGATACCGTCAAACCACTAATTGATAATGGCTTTGCAGCAACATTAAGGGTATACGTTTGTGTGCCAACATCATAAATACCTGATGCAGCTTGCGAAACGGTTATTATGGACGAACCTGCACCTACAATCGTTACATCTCCAGTGGAAGCATCAACAGTGGCTACAGCAATAGTGCCACTTGTATAGGTTTTAGCACCGGAAGAATTACTCGAAGCTGTTTGAGTGAAAGCTGCATCACCGTAGTTTTTATTAATCGTAGCACTCGTAAATGTAATGGTTGGTGCTATAAGAGTTCCTCCAGCGGGAGTTCCGGAAATAGAATTACTTGCCGTTCCATCACCTGCCGAATTGTGCGCTTTTAATTGAACAGAATATATAGTATTGTTTAATAACCCCGATATTGTAAATGGGCTTGATGTTCCAGTTGATACATAATCTGTACCATTTACCGTATATTTATAATCGGTAATATCTGCACCACCATCCAAACTTGGAGCTGTGAATGCAACATTTAATAAACCGTCTCCCGCAGTAACTGAAGTAATAGTTGGTGCCGGAGGAGCTGTAGCAGCCAAAACCTGACCTTTGTTACCAATTACATAGGTATTTGTGCCTGTAGTTGGAATACTTAGTCCAGTAGCAGTTAACGAATAAGGTGCGCTGTTTGGAACTATACCAGTCCAGACTCTGCTATATGTTGATCCATTGCTAAATGCTAATTCTGATCCGTCAGTTACAACATAAGGAGCTGAGCCAAAGTTGGTTGAATTAAACTGAAAAGTAATATTAGCTGTATTGTTAGCTGCGTCACAAGATAAAGGCCATTCCAACATTATACATCTTGTTGCATCAATAGGTTTTGGATTTGTAAATGTTAAAGCAGTCATTACTTTATTTAATTTTAAAATAACATTCGATGTTACACTTGGATTCGTTATAGTTAATGGAGTATAAATACCAGAACCACTTGGAGTGACACCTATTGGAAATAAAGTTGAAGTACTTTGAGCACAGTTGCGAATTAAATAACCAGTTGCTCCACTACTACTATAAATATAACTAGTACTACTTCCTCCACTTACACTAGCTGTAGAAGATAAAGTAAGTGTATATGCCAAACAATCTATTAACCCAGTAGTTAGTGTCAATTGACCATTAACCGTTGTTGCACTTGCAAGATTTACTTTATCAGTAGCATTAGTTAAATTAATAGTTAGACCTTTATTAAAAGTGATATCCGAAGGTATTGTAGGTGAGGATCCAGTATTAAATGTAACATCAAATGGACAAGTTGTATTAGTGGGTAAAAAAGCAGTAGTTGCAGCTGTCCATAAAGAACCTAAGCCACTAGCGTTAAAACTAGTTCCAGCAGCCACTTTGCAATTTAGCGACATTTTTAATGTGCTGCCTGCTTCTATATTCAATCCTCCTGCGCCAATTGTAAGTATAGCAGTACCAGTTAGTGTAACAGTATTGTTTCCTTTGATGGTTAAGCTATTCACAGTGGCAGCTGCCATATTAGTAATAGCTATAGTAGCATTAGAAGTTGTATTTGATATCACAACATCATCACCAGTGGCAGGGATTGTATTTAAACTCCAACTTGTTATTCTATCCCATCTAGCGCCAACACCACCAATCCAGTTATTAGTAGCTGCATTTGCAGTTGTAAAAACTGCCAGCATAAAACCTAAAAAAGCGTAATGTAAAAATTTTGTTTTCATAATGTATTGAAATTTAAGGTGTAATTTCGTTTAGTTTTTGATTCCCAATCTCCAAATGGGGTTCAGCAGGTAAAAATACAAGCTTAAAACCAGCCAAGTTGATACTTTTGTAACCAGATAGCATACAAACGGAATATGGTGGAGTTGAGCTTGTTGGTCTCAACCAACAATATTTAATGACGCAAAAATAGATCTTCTTTTATTCTTAGAAGGCGACAAACTATCGTAAAAGGTAGGTAAACTGTTTTATTTGTAGAAAAGGGAGTATTAAAATCTACTCAGGAACTCGTAGAGTTCAATTTTCATAACCCCCAATAAAATTGGGGGATTGAGTCAACCCTCAACAACAGAACTCCGCCATCTGGCGGATTCAACTACAACAAATTACTTTTGTTCAATCCGCCATCTGGCGGAGTTGATATTTTTGGGTCATTCAAATCCCCCAGTTTAGCTTCGCTTACTGGGGGTTATGCACATTTAGCCCCTATCGGGGCATAAGCTAGTTTTTCAGTTCCTTCTACTTCAACTCTTTAAACCGATAGTAAAACGCACCTTTTTTGGAACCGGATTTATCGACTTCGTTTAGTTTTTCGAGGAAATCAAGACTTTGCATCTTTTTGCGGAAGTTGCGTTTATCAAGTGGCTGGTCGTAAATGGCTTCGTAAAGCGATTGTAATTGCGGAAGTGTAAATTTTTCGGGCATTAAATTAAAGCCGATGGGTTGTACATCTGCTTTGTTTCGGAGAATATGGAGTGCATCATTTACCATTTGCGAATGGTCGAAAATCAGTTCGGAAGTTCTACTGACATTAACCCAGAAAGCATTGTGTTCTTTTAAAAGCAATTCATTGTGAACGCTGATATCAATCAAGGCATAAAAAGCACACGAAATTACTCTAGCACCCGGATCACGCATAATTTCACCATAAACTCCAACTTGCTCCATATAAATATTATCCAACCCTGTAAGATTTGATAAGACCCTGTTAGCCGCCTGATTTACAGATTCATCGATTTTTACAAAGCCTCCCATAAGTGATAATTCTCCGATTGCAGGTTCAAAAGCCCTTTTATGAACCAACAAATGGATCTGATTATCGCTAAAACCAAATATTACGCAATCAACCGCAACAAGAAATGCATCGTGTGAACTATAAAAACTAGATTGTTGTAGCATTGAGAAAAATGTAAATTATTTTTAATTTGAAAAAAAAATAACTTTGCCAAAATATATATTTTGGCAAAGTTATAATTTATTAGTGAAATTTTTACCAGAAATACCAGTAGAAAGCAGCACAAAGAACCACAACTCCAAGAGAGGCAATAACATCCCACTTGTTCCAGCTATTCCGAATCATAGTCTTGTAGTCACCTGTGAAAGTGATAAACTCAACCTGTTGAGCGGTTGGTTTTGCAGTAAAGAATGATACAAAAACCATAAACAACATGATGAAGACAAGCAGCCAGATCTCAAAAATAAGCCAGTTGGTGTGCCAAAACCAACTAGTGGATTCCCAGTACCAA
>JBBQMQ010000049.1:0-14077 GCA_038329115.1 Bacteroidales bacterium | reverse complement strand
ACACAACAAACTAAAAAAATCCAAAGAGTTACCTGAAGACTTCAATTTGCAACAATGTTTCTTTGGGGAACATTTATTGAAAATTTATCCCGACAAACAAGTTGCCATTGTTGAAAGCGAAAAGTCTGCCATCATTGCAAGTGTCATTATGCCGGATTTGATTTGGTTGGCAGCCGGAAACCTCAACGGATTATCCATTGAAAAAGCAAAAGTCTTGAAAGGTCGAAATGTTACTTTATTCCCTGATTTAGGTGGTTATGATAAATGGAGTATTAAAGCCAACGAAATAAAACAATCAGTAAGATGCGATATCAAAGTCTCTACAATTTTGGAAAATATTGCCACAGAATCTCAACGCTGTGATGGACTTGATATTGCAGACTATATAATCGAAGAATTAAAAAATAAAACAATGCAAACACAAATTCTAAGTCGTTTCACTCCTGTACTTGACCAAATGATCTTAACAAATCCTGCCCTATTAATCTTGATCGACAAACTTCAATTTGAAGAAGTATAACTTTAAATGTAAATCCGTATGACCCTGAAGAAAGAAAAAAACCGAAATACAAATTGGTCTCAAGACTTTAAACAAAAATAGAAACTGTAGTGTAAAAAACTCAAAAGATCTTTACCTCCACACACATCATTTAATCAAGCTTTTTAAACACAAATAATCAAACAGTAGATTTACTTGCCAAGGAAATATTAATCATCATCAATGGGTGCCATAAATAAAAATACGTTCTTTGATTTTTTTTATATCACAGTTCCGTGTGATTTAAGTAGCGTAACGATGTAAATTGAATTTTAGTTATTTAGCTATCCGAAAAGGAAAAACTATGAATCAAAGCAAATTTATCTTCGCTAAACTTTCAGATTTTTACCAAGAAAAGTCTTTGATAGAATCGTTTTAAAAAAAATACGATGGGAATAAATATTTAAGATCATTTACTTGTTGATATCAATGCTGTGTATGATTTTTGGTCAACTCACAGATAGAAATAGTTTGAGAGATTTAATGTTAAGTCTCATAGCTCATCAAGCTAAATACTATCACCAGGGATTTGTAACTGCTTTTACTTACCAAACGTAACTTTGGGAAAGCAAACCAAAAGTGGAATTATAAAATTGTAGAAGGGTTTGCTTATATATATCTTAAAGATATTGAATATTTGAAAAATTTGTGTATCAGTATTATCTGACAAAGAATTATTTTGATTGTAAAGCAGGTTGTTTTAAAAAAAAATGTAACTTTGTAACGCTTTAGATCCAATTAGCCTCAGAACTGGTTTCTGATAACCGGATTTGATAAGTGCAAATCTACCTTTTAGTACTAAAAAATTGCAAACAATCTATTTTGTCAAAATGAAATCAAATCAAATAAAAAGTTATATTTTACTTGGATTAATTTCTATTTTATATGCCATTCCGGTTTTCCCTGTTCCATATTCTATAAAGCATCTTACAATTGACGATGGACTTGCACACGCCGATGCAAATTCAATTTTACAAGATAAGTCAGGATTTATTTGGATAGGCACTTTTTCTGGCTTAAATCGCTTTGACGGATATCAAATTCAGAATTATATTAATCCGGATCTTAACCATCAAGGAAGAATATATTATATGACCAAAGATAGGTATGAAAAATTATGGTTAGTAACAAGCACCGGGATACAATGTTTTGATGCAAAAAAAGAATGTTATTTGCCAATAAAAGTTTTAGGTAAAAAGCATGATATTCAGGGAGAAATCTTAATTGTTAACGATAGTGTGTTGTTGACTAAAGATGCTTTTACAAAAAGCTTGTACAAGATAAATTTTAATCAGAAAGATTTAACGATAAAATATACAGATTTTTATCTTCCTTCAAAAACCACAGGAATCCCAATTTTTAAGGACAGATTTAATCGTATTTGGTTTAGCTCCAAAGATGGTTTGTGGGTTTATATTAAAGATAGGTTCAAATTCATTCCATTCACAAGTAAGTCGGACATAACCAGTCTATATGTAACGAAGAATGACCACCTATTAGTTGGGAACAGTAACACGTTGTTTTATTTTATTGATAAAGTTGATTCAATTCTTGACAAACCATTAATTCATAGTAAAAACTTTTCATCTATTGAACTAAATAAAGAAAATGTGGCTATAAAGGTCATTAATCAATGTAGAGAAAATCTATTGGCAATTGGTACTCTTAAAGGATTGTTTTTTATTACAATTGAAAAAACGGAACTTAAATTGGAAACCGTTTTTAATATGGACGTATTAAAAAACCCATTAACCTCTGACGAGATTAATGATCTTTATATGGATAATAAAGGCACTCTATGGATTGCTACTTATGGAGGTGGCGTAAATTATATAAATATTTATGCAAAACCATTTAATAAGATTATACGAGAGTCGTGGAGAAGCAATACACTGTCAGATAGAAATATTACCTGTATTTTAGAGGATAATAATTACTTATGGATTGGAACAACGGTTAAAGGCGTTGATTGTTATGACCTTCAAACCGATTCGTACACTTACCCGATTTCATTTGATGATAAATTCAACCTAAATAGACAAATAATACGTAGCATTATAAAAGATAACAATAATCGTATCTGGATATCGTCTAAGAGCGGAATTGAAATCTACAATAAGACATTAAAAAAGATAGAGAAATCATCCAGTTATGATAAGAATTTTCCAAATTATGAAATTACAAAACTTCAAATGGATTGTTTTGGTCAGATTTGGGGAACTAGCTGGGAAAATGGATTAGTAAAAATTAAGTATAATAATCCTACCGATTACAAAATTGAATATCTTAAGAAACAACAACAAAATCCAATATATAAAGCAAATTCTGTTGCTTATTTTTACGCAGATCCACTTAAACCTGAGATTTTCTTCTCTACACTTCAAGACTTGGTTCGGGTTCAATTGGACAAGAACGGACAAATAAAGAAAACTGAAGTGCTTCAATGTATCGAAGGATCACCTAAAATCAGTTTTATTTGTAGTATCGATAGAGCGAATGATACCACTTTATGGGTAGGTACAATTGGGTTTGGTTGTAATAAAATTACTCTCTTGCCTGGTGGAAAATATAAAGTGAAAAATTATGGAACTAATTTTAATCCTTTATTAAAAGATGCTGAAACAGTTAAAGTAGCCCGAAATGGGAAAATATGGATTGGTAGTAATGGACTTTATGAACTGGATCCTGAAAAGGATTTTATGAGAAGATATGATGTTAACGATGGTTTGAATAGCAATAATTTTAAAGTACATGTTGTACACGAAGGGAAATATGGAAGACTTTATTTTGGGGGTATAAACGGATTTACTTACTTTCAACCAAATAATATAACGAGTCTGCCTTTTACAGCATCTCCTACTATTACATCCATTGAGGTGAATAATAACATACTGACATTTAATGACATAAATGAAGATGTTTATGATAAAGATAATAAAAAGTTAAAAATAAACCACAATCAAAACAATATTACCATCCATTTTTCGGGGCTAATATTCAATAACACACAGAAGTGTCTTTTTCGCTATCGATTGAATGATATAGATAAAAACTGGGTGCAAACCGATGGAAAAAAACCTTATGCAAGTTATTCGAACTTACCTTACGACAAAAAATTAACCTTCGAACTTGAGGCTACAAATAGCGATGGAGAATGGGCAAAAGCCACTGCTTTTTTAGACATAGTTGTAACGCCTCCATGGTGGAAATCAACAATTGCATACATTGTTTATTGGTCGGCATTTTTGGGATTTGTTATACTGATTCTTCTGTTTTTTATCCGAATGATGAATTCGAAAAAGCAATTGGAAATTCAAAGCATAAAAGAAGAACAGCAGGAATTGAATCACCAAATGCAATTGCAGTTTTTTATGAATATCTCCCACGAATTTCGTACCCCTTTAACGCTAATTATTGGAAGTATTGATAAACTAAGCTCGCAAATTAAAAATTCAAAGCAAATTGAAACCATTAATCGCAACTCAAAACGGTTGAAAAATCTTATTAATGAATTAATGGATTTTAGAAAAGCCGAACTTGACTTATTCATACTGAAAGTGAGTGAAAATAATATTTCATCTTTTGTTAGTGGTTTAGCATCTGAATTCAATGATTTAGCTAATTCTCAGGAAATTAATTATGAATTTTCTCCAGGTATTGACAAAGAGTTATGTTGGTTTGATCGAGAAATTTTAGAGAAAATTATAATTAATCTAATTAGTAATTCGTTTAAATACACCAATATAGGTGGAACTATCAGAGTGGAACTTTTGGATAATCACGATTCTATTAAATCTGATTTCAAAAACAAATACAGTGTTAACTCTGCGTATAAACCAATATCTTCCATTCGTTTACGTATTATCGACAATGGAATTGGTATTTCAGAGGATTCCATTAATAAAGTTTTCGATAGATATTACAGAGTTCAGGAATCATCACAAGACCCCCATATTGGTTACGGAATTGGACTCGCGCTTGTAAAATCCTTGGTTTTGATACACAAAGGAAATATCACAATTTTCAGTGAGAGAAATGCCGGAACCGAAATTTTTCTTGAGATACCTGTTAATAAAGAAGATTACACTGAAGCACAAAATGCCACGGAAGTAATAATTTCGAAAGAGAAAAATGCTTCAAGGGAATATCATTTACTATACGAGACAAAAACTAGAACTGACAATGACGAAACATCTGAAATAGATTTCAACAAAAGTAAAAGCACCTTGTTAATTGTGGAAGACAATACAGAAATCAGACAGCTTTTAAAAGAAGAACTACAATTGTATTACAATGTATTGGAAGCCCAAAACGGACAGGAGGGTATTGAAATCGCCAATAAAAAATTACCCGATTTAATTATTACCGATTTGATGATGCCGGTCATGGATGGTATCACTTTTTGTAAAATAATTAAAAACGATGACTCAACATGTCATATACCATTGATTATACTAACTGCAAAAGATATTGATGAGGGATACTTAGTAGGAATAGAATCGGGTGCTGATGCCTATTTGACAAAGCCAATTGATATGAAAAATATACTCGCATTGATAATCAATCTGTTGAACAAAAAAACACTTGCCCGAAAACATTATTCAGAGAATTATCTTCAAGATTCGATGAAAGATAACCTGAAAACAAAAGATCAGGAAATTATGGAAAAGTTATTTTCAGTGGTAATGGAAAATCTTCAAAATACGGAGATGGATGTAGACTTTATTTGTAAAAAAATGTCATTTTCCAGAACTAAGCTCTATAGTATTGTGAAAGACAATACGAATAAGTCAATCATGGATTATGTAAGAACTTGTCGATTAAAAAAAGCAACTATAATTGCTGCTGAAGAAAATTTACCTATGTCCGAAATAATTGATAGAATTGGAATTGAAAGTCAATCCTATTTTTCGAGTTCATTTAAAAAGGAATATGGTAAAACATTTAGCCAATTTGTTCGTGAGCTAAGAGAAAAAGATTAATTGTTAATGTGGTTGTTTTTACAAAACATAGTGTTTTGTAAAAGCATTAGATTAAACTATTTGATGGCTTCCATAACATAAACCATTTCGGGCTTAACCTTTGCTATTCCTTCACCATCTATTTGCGCAACATTTTGCACAAACACATGTAGTTTTTTTGTTGTTTTCCACAATTCGGTATCGAATGATGGTTCCCAGTTACCTACATTCATTGAGGAAAGATCCCTGATTTTCCAGACATTATTTAATAAATCAGTTGAGCTGGCCATCGATACTTTCGAACCTCTCTGAGCATCCCTGAAAAGCAGATAAACTTGGGTTTTCTCCGCTTTGCCTTTTACTAGAATCTGAGGTCGTGAAATGGGAATACTTTTGGTACCACCACCCCTCAGGCTGAAACCAAGGCTTCTGAAGTTGAGGTTATAAGACTGCCAACCCTTTCCCGAAAAACGAATAACCCTGTATTGGGGGACAGACGAATCAATGTCGCGCCAGTAGTTAGCGATATAAGGATTTCCATCTTCATCGGCAGCCATGGATGTAGAGTTGATGAGTTCGCTTTTTTGAGGAATGCGCCAGGCATATTCTGCATTGGCAGCACGTATAGGCAATTCGTATAATTCGCCACTTGTTTTCTGCCACGTAATTCCGCCATCGACCGAACGTGCATAGGCCATATCGTGGTTGGTTGCTACATCTCCGCTTGAGCGCCAAACCCAGGACAGATGAATTACGCCCAGATGGTCTACGTACGCCTGCCAGTAAGCGTTGCGACTATGTTCACCATCAATTAGATTGCCATGCAACTGAGACCAATGTTTTGTTCTCAGATCATAGCGGTTAATCACCAAATTTCCTTGGCCCGAGTGCCCGTCACGGTACATGAATAACAAATCGCCATTAGGCAGCATGTAAAATTCGGGATATGTCACGTTGGTTTCCAACAAGCTGGTCATCGGCATTTTATCTGTTAAGAATAAAGAGTTCGGTGACAATGATTTTACATAATTCAGCGGTTGCACATGATGATCCCAAGATACGTGCAGATATCCATCACCATCTACCATAATGCTAATGGAATTGTGGGCATCTTTCACATTACCGTTATATTGGGTGGTATTCAATTCCCATTTTTTTGAATTAAGTTTGCGTTTACCGAGCACCACCTTGCCATCCTGATCGTAAAATGCAATATATTGTATCTTTTGATGCGTAACAATTGAATTTTTCCGAAAAACAACGGCATTGACTGTGTTCCCAGCCCAACCTTCTAACACGGGTATTAATCGCTGCGAGGAACCTGAATAAGGAAAAATACTTGTAAGTAAAATGGTGAATAATACGATTCTTACTTTCCAATTCATATTAATTTTATTTAAATATTTGTTGATATTGTATATGATAAGTAGTTTGTCTTTAACATGCTCATGTGTCTGTTTTTACACGGTTTATTTTAATAATTGTTACTTGTCTGGTGTATACAAAATTACTCAATAATTTTATAACTTTTCAGTTGGCTCAGAAGTAAATCATTGATCATTGACAATATCCTGTTATTATAACGTTTTTAGATTAATACAGCAAAAAATATGTACATTTTAGCATGAAGCTATTCCACCTATGTTGTAATTTTGAACCGTTTAATATAGCAAGATGATTCTGATGCTTGGTTTTCAGGAATTGATTGCACATAGTCAGGATGTTTAATTTTGCTATGAAAGGGAAGAAACTCTTATAAACAGGTTTATTAATGCTTGTACTTGCGTCTGTAGTAGTTAGGAAATGAGAAAATTTTATTTTATATATATATTTTTAAAATAATTTAATTTAGAATGTTATGAAAAAAATTGTACTTTTTATTGTTGCTGTTACTTTCTGTTCAGCACAAGTGTTTACTACAACCCGTTCAGTGCCGGGAAGCTATGCTACCATTCAGGCTGCTATTACTGCTGCCTCAGCAGGTGATATTATAGATATTGCCGCAGGAACTTATACCGAAAAAAATATTGCTTGTACCAAGGCCGTAACCATTCAGGGAGCTGGTATGGGTAGTACCATTGTGCAGGCATTCGCAACCAAAGGGAATACTCTTAGTTCTGATTGTGGGGTATTTAGGTTAGATGCTGCGAATGCAACTGATGCCACTATAAATATAAAAAACATGACCATTCAAAATGGCTATAATTTAAATAGTGGTAGCGGCATACGATTAGTACAGACAGGTGCCGGGATATTGACCATTAACCTCTATGGTTTAAAAATTAGCGATAACAAAACAAATATAAATGGAGGCGGAGTGTCAGTGACAGGAAATGTTATTGTCAATATCGAAAAATGCAATATCTCCTCCAATACTGCCAATGCAACTGGTGGAGTGGGTGGTGCCGGAATATGTATAAACCAAACAACCGCACCGGTTAACTTAACAATAAAAAACAGTACCATTTCCAACAATACGGCAGCGGGTGGAAACGGCGGTGCAATATATACTGGTTGTGGTGCTTCTTCTGCCTCTTCCATTTGGATAGAAAATTCCACCATTTACGGCAATAAGAATTCTGCCAGCACCAAAAATGGTGGTGGTATTTATCTGACTGTCGGAGCAACCTCAACCTCAGCCTTAACTCTGAACCATTGTACCGTTGCAAACAATACAACCACTGCGGGCACGGGAGGCGATGCTATTTATGTAAATGAGGCAGGTGGAAGCAACACCACGTTGGTTATGAACAACAGTATTGTCCATAAAAACAGTGGTTCTACTACCAATGGGAGCAGTCAGGTGTATGGCTTAATAACCAACGGTGGTGTAACCAACAGCATTATTGGATTGCCAGCTTCAGGCACTTGGCTTCATGCCTCGGGAACGAATACACACAATAAATTGGATGCCGTGGATGCGGATCTTGCTTTTGCCGGTTCACTAACGACTGATGTTACTCCGGTTCTATTTTTGACTGGCGCAAGTATAGGTAAAAGTTACGTACAAACCAACTACTTGTCTCCTACTTTGACCCTTGATCAGTTGGATGCACCCCGCGACTCTAAGCCTGATGCTGGCGCTATTGAGAATTCATGGGAAGTGAGTACTACAGCCACTAATACCGGAAAATCCTGGACTACCCTTGCTGCTGCATTATCAAAATGTTCAGCAGGCGATACCATTAATGTTGCCGCAGGAACTTATACCGAAAAAAATATTGCTTGTAACAAGGCCGTAACCATTCAGGGAGCTGGCGCAGTTACTACCATCGTGCAGGGATATTCCGGTACAAAACCTAATGTTACTGCAGCTTGTTATGTGTTTTTGTTGGATGCAACCTATAGTACAGACGCCACAATTACTATAAAAAACATGACCATTCAGAATGGCTATAATTTAAATAGTGGTAGTGGAATACGATTTAATAAGACAGGTGCTGGGACTGTGACCCTCAATCTTTCCGGTTTAAAAATAAGCGACAATACATCAGGTGCAACTGGAGCTGGAATTTATGTAGCAGGAAAGGTGATTCTGAATATCGATAAATGTAATATAACGGGTAATGCTACAAATGGTGCTGGAAACAACAATGGTAATGGCGGAGGTATTGAAATTTTGAACTCTACCATTCCGGTGAATGTAACCATAAAAAACAGCACTATCTCCAATAATGTAGCAACAAAAGGAGGTGGCGCTGTTACCGGCGGTAACGGTGGCGGTATTAGTTTGGAATGCGGGGCAACTACCACTTCAACCCTGTGGATTGAAAACTCTACCATAACCGGTAATAGTACAGTATCTAGCACCAAAAATGGTGGTGGTATTTACGTTTCGGTTGGATCGGGAACAACGTCAACCCTAACACTCAATCACTGTACCGTTGCAAACAATACAACCAATGCCGGCACGGGTGGAGATGGAATTTATGTAATGACAGGTGGAAGCAATACAACATTGGTTATGAATAACAGTATTGTTCATAAAAACTCAGGTTCCGCATCAAATGCGGCCAGTCAGGTGTATGGCTTGATAACCAACGGTGGCGTAACCAACAGCATTATTGGATTGCCAGCTTCAGGCACTTGGCTTCATGCCTCGGGAACAAACACACACAATAAATTGGATGCCGTGGATGCGGATCTTGCTTTTGCCGGTTCATTATCGGCTGATGCAACTCCTGTTTTATCAATTGGAGTTAGCAGCATTGCAAAAGACTATGTGTTGACAAATTATTTGTCGCCGGCTTTGAATTCTGATCAATTGGGAAACTCCAGAATTGGCTACTATACCGATGCAGGAGCTTATGAATATACTACAGCTTCAAGCGCACCTACAATTACATTTGCCACTCCAACTTCAGTAAGTAAAACGTATGGAGATGCCCAATATACTAATGCGGCAACCAGTACTTCAGGTGGTACAATTACTTACAGTAGTGGAACTACAAGTGTTGCCACTGTAGATGCTTCATCTGGATTAGTCACAATTATAGGGGCAGGTTCATCTATTATCACTGCAACGCAGGCAGGAAATAGTGTTTACAATTCTGGTAGCCAAACTTATACACTTACTGTAAGTTCTAAAAACCTCACCGCAATTTCATCGCCGATTTCAAATAAAGTGTATGATGGTACTAATTCGGCAACTATAACCGGTACTTTTACAGGAATTATAGGTTCAGATGCCGTAAATTTAACCGGAACTTTTAATAACGCTAATGCAGGCATAACCAAGGCAGTGACTGCTACATCAACCTTAGGTGGCTCACAAGCAGTTAATTATATATATACAGGTTCAGTTCCAACAGGACTTATAGGAAATATCATCGCCAAAACACTTTCCATAGGTGCTCCAAGTATTGCTTCAAAACAATATGATGGTAGTGCCACTTCAGGAACAGTTACCGCAGGTAGTCTGTCGGGATTTGTAAGCTCAGAAACTGTAACTGTAAATACAGCAGCCGGTACGTATGCTGAGGCTAATGTAGGTGCTGGAAAATCAGCAACTATTGTTTACACGCTTGTCAATGGTACAGGTTTAGCTACAAATTATAGTCTGGCAAATGGAAGTGCAACAGGGGTAATTACTGCAAAAGTATTAACCATCAGTGCGCCAAGCATTGCATCAAAACAATACGATGGAACAGCCGCAGCAGGAGCTGTTACAATAGGTACGCTATCAAGCTTAGTAAATGCTGGCGAAGTTACCACTACAGCAGTTGCAAGTAATTATACTAGTGCAAATGTTGGAAGTTATCCTGGTACGTCCGTTGTTTACACACTTGTCAATGGTACAGGTTTGGCTACAAATTATAGTTTGGCAAATGGAAGTGCAACAGGAGATATCACTGCCATTACCCGCAATGTAGCAGCAGATGATTATTTAGGAAATTCTGCTTTATTGGCAGGAACAGATATAACCGTTCAGGCAGATAAAGAATTAACTATGGATTATACAGTTGCGGTTCGCTCAATTACTGTAAATCCAACTGGAAAGCTTACTATCGGTTCAGGAGTCCTTTCTGCTACAAATGGAATAACACTTCAAAGTAATTCAAACGGAACAGCCACTTTGGTAGATAATAACATCGATAATCCGCAAGCAGTAACGGCTACCGTACAACAATACTTGCCACAAGGACGTAACTGGTATGTTGGCACACCGGTTATTGCCGATAATGTAAATAATGTAGCCGGAAAGTTAACTGTTACAAATACAGCTTCTTCTGTATCGTATTGGGATGAAACAATAGGCGACTGGTCAAATAGTTTCACTGGAGCATTAACTCCGGGACGCGGATATATTGCAGTGTCGAATTCGGGTTCATCTACCAACAATTTTAGTTTTGCAGGAACATTAAATTCCGGAAATGTTAACGTTACACTTACCCGGAAATCAACTGCTCCAAATCCTTATGCAGGTTTCAATATGGTTGCCAATCCTTATCCTTCGTATCTCGATGCCATGGCTGCTATCAATGCCAATAGCAATATTCAGAAAACGATCTGGTATCGCACCCGTTCGAATCAAGTAGACGTATTGCTGCGAAAATATTATTTCGAAACTGTAAACACAACATCGGGAGTAGGTACGAATGACGCAGGAACAGGCGAAGTTACCGGATATATACCACCTATGCAGGCATTTTGGGTACGTACTATGCTCGACAATCAGCAATTGACATTTACAAACGCCTTGCGTTATCATGCCAATCCAACAGTAAATACAGTTCCAATTACAACAACTGTATTGAAAGCACCAAAACAAAGCGCACGTCAATTGGTTCGATTAAAAGTGTCGAATGGAATTGCTCAGGATGAAGCAATCATTTATTTCGATTCGAATGCTCAGAATAATTTTGATGTTTTTGACTCAGAAAAACGGTCAAACAACAATGCTGCAATTCCCGAAATTTACACCCAAGTTGACAATGAACAATTAGTTATCAATGGATTAAACGATGTGGTTTCAACTCATGATATTGTCTTAGGTTTCAAAACCGGTGAAATGAATACATTTACTATCAAAGCTTCTGAAATCAGTAATTTTGAAGTGGGTATGCAGGTATATATCAAAGACTTGTTTACAAACTCGGATTATGAACTAACTGATGGCAGTTCGTATACCTTCAGTTCTGATATTACAGACACTACCAATCGTTTCCGTATTCTGTTTCGTTCACCGTCCATTAGTGCTGGCATCGCATCTAACGTTGCCGAAAATCTGAACGTAAGTGTTTACAAAAATGCCAACAATCAGATTACTGTAAATTGCAAAGATATTAGCAATAATATGCAGATTTTGGTTTATAATGCGGTTGGACAAAAATTAGTTGAAAAACAACTAAAAAGTACTGTTACAGTAATTGATTCTCAACTTGATGCTGGGATTTATATGGTAACAATAGTGAATGGGGGTAAAAATAAAACATTTAAACTAATTTTAAACAACTAGGAGCCATGAAAGAGACAGTAAAAAAACGTTTGTATATAACTCCTTATATTCAGCAAATTAAATTAGATAATGAAATTTCGTTGGCATTAGAATCTAATCCTCCTGTTGGTCCGGGCGAGACAGGCTCGTTATCACCTGATTTTATGTATAATGAGCCATTTAAAAATAATATGGGTTAGATGTTGTATTTTCAACAGGCTAATTTAAAATTTTACTATTGCGTTCAATTCAACACATGTATTTTCTGCAACCCGGATCATAGAAGTAAGTTATGATACCATTCAGTAAGCTATAAATTTTGTGTTAGCCGCTGATATTAAAACGAACAATCGGGATGATGTTCCCGGATATGGTTTTCAGCTTAAAAAAAGAGCAACTGCTTTGACTGAATCCTGGCCAGCATTGGAAGAGGTATCAAATAACCATTTGATGTTGGGGCACATTATGGAATGGTTTTATAATGGATTGGGAGGAATTAAACAACAACCCAATTCGGTAGCCTTTAAAGAGCTGCTCGTAAGCCCGGCTATTGTAGGCGATATAACCCATGCAAAAACCAGTTTTTTCTCGCCTTACGGTATAATTAAAAGTGAATGGAGCCTTGAGGGAATGAATCTAAGTATGCATATTGAAGTTCCCTTCAATACTAGGGCTATCATTTGTTTTCCGACCCTCAATCGTAATTCGATTACTGAGAATGGCAAACCGATTGACTTACAGAAAGATATTCAATACATATCAGTCGATAATGGAAAGTCACTTTACCGGGTTGGTTCAGGAAAGTATAGCTTTAGACTTCGAATGGATGTGTTCAATGCAAAAGGTGAAATCATAAAAGCTGTAGAAACTCTATAGTGATTATACTTTGTATTGTTGAATTTTGAACTTTAAATATAGATTCCTTTTCGATATTTGACTTTGTGCCTGTTTTAAGTAAATAAATAACACATGTAAGTACAACAGGTCTATTTTTAAGAAAATTTGAGCATATCAGCATAATAAATGTACAATCCAGCATGAAATCTATTTGCTTATCGATGTAA
The DNA here is from genome assembly GCA_038329115.1 of Bacteroidales bacterium. Taxonomy (GTDB): domain Bacteria; phylum Bacteroidota; class Bacteroidia; order Bacteroidales; family Paludibacteraceae; genus Paludibacter. The sequence continues at coordinate 577 of JBBQMQ010000049.1, read as the reverse complement.
ATTTGCGGTGTCAATTCTAAGTATGTTCTTTTTATATGATATCTTACATTAAAAAAAATACATTCTTTTTACTCAACAGAGTTTTTGATTATAATATAAAAGAAATTAATACACAAAAAATGTTAAGTCTAATTTGTAATTTTATGGAGAAGAAACGATTTCGGTATTTCTATTGGTATGGAAATGATGAAAAAAGGATTTGCTATTGGAAGTTTTTGAGTCTTTTTTTATTTGTATTCACATTCAGTGTTGAAGCTAGTAATTCGTTAGCAGCTGCTAAATCCAGTCATTCTGGAAACGGAGTTTCTTCCCAACAACAAGCCCAAACAAAACAAGTTAAAGGGAAAGTAGTTGACCCTAATGGAGAGTCAATTATTGGTGCTGCAGTTAAATTAATCAATTCGAGTATTGGAACAATAACTGATAATGTTGGTAATTTTTCAATTACAATACCAATTGATGCTAAAACCATTCTGATTTCATATTTAGGCTATGAATCTCAGAATATTACATTAGGAACTCAAAGTTTTATTAGAGTTGTACTTAATGAAAAATTACAGGGTCTTCAGGAGGTGGT
>JBBQMQ010000048.1:0-14143 GCA_038329115.1 Bacteroidales bacterium | reverse complement strand
GCAGCCGCTTTAATAAAAACTAGTAATAATAATTAAAAAGCTAACAAACAGTATGTTAAACCATTATGAAACCGTTTTCATTCTAACTCCCGTTTTGTCTGATGTCCAGATGAAGGAAGCGGTAGAAAAATTCAAAGCCATCTTGACAGAAAATGGCGCTACAATTACCAATGAGGAAAATTGGGGATTGCGTAAATTGCAATATCCGATTCAGAAAAAATCGACAGGTTTTTACTCGTTGCTTCAGTTTGATGCAGAGTCAACGATAATCGCTACACTGGAAACCCAGTTCCGTCGCGACGAACGTGTACTGCGTTTCTTATCGTTCCGTTTGGACAAATATGCGTTCGAATACGCTGAGAAAAGAAAAGGTATTAAATCTAAAGAAGTAAAGGAGAACTAAACCATGGCAGCAAACAACGGAGATATCAGATATTTGACTCCACCCTCAGTAGATGTAAAAAAGAAAAAATACTGCCGGTTCAAAAAGAGCGGTATTAAGTTCATCGATTACAAAGATGCAGAATTTTTGAAAAAATTCCTGAACGAACAAGGAAAAATCCTTCCTCGTCGCCTTACCGGTACTTCGTTGAAATATCAACGCAAAGTAGCTCAAGCAGTTAAAAGAGCACGTCACATCGCGCTGCTTCCTTATGTAACCGATATGATGAAATAATTTAGAAGGAGGAAAAAACAGTATGGAAATTATATTAAAAGAAGATGTAATCAACTTAGGTTACAAAGGCGATGTTCTGAAAGTAAAGGATGGTTACGGACGTAACTTCCTCATTCCGACAAAAAAAGCAATTTTGGCAACAGAATCGGCTAAAAAAATGTTGGCAGAAGACATGAAACAACGTGCTCACAAACTGGATCGTATTAAAAACGATGCAGTAGAATTGGCTGAAAAACTGAAAGATGTGGTATTGACAGTTGGCGCAAAAACAAGCACAACCGGTAAAATATTCGGCGCAGTTGGACCAATTCAAATAGCAGATGCTTTTGAAAAAGCAGGTTTTACAGTTGATCGCAAAGTAATTGTATTGAAAGATGCAATTAAAGAAATAGGCTCTTACAAAGCGACTTTAAAACTTCACAAAGAAGTATCCCTTGAAGTTGCTTTTGAAGTAGTAGGCGAATAAACCACTTTCATTATCATAAAAAAACCGGTTCATAAAATGGATCGGTTTTTTTTATTCGGATTATTGTTGAATTAGTCGGAAGTCAAACAAATTAAATAAAAACATTTCAGTTAAGCAATAATATACTCACCAACGTTTTTTTCTTCCATTTTTTTTTCCCACTTTTGTTGACCTATTTTTCAAAATAATCATTAATAAAACAAATATGCTGAAAAACAAATTCTCAATCGGATTCTTAGTTGCAACTTCACTGCTTTTAAGCGTAGCTTGTACAGTAAAAAGTAATGTTCCACCCAAAACTGCTGAAAAAGTTAAAGTTCAAATAAGTTGTGTGGCTTTTTATAATCAGGAAAACCTTTTTGATACAATAAATAACGAAAATGTGAATGATGAGGAATATACTCCAAACGGACCGGTAAAATGGAATACGCAGAAATATACAGCCAAGTTGCAACACATGTCGTATGCAATTTCACAGATCGGACTTGATTACTGCCCGACAGGCGTGGCTTTAATTGGAATTTCTGAAATTGAAAACCGGGGTGTAGTTGAAGATTTGATTAAACAGCCCGATTTAGTAAAAAGAGCTTATGATATTGTTCACTACGATGGTCCTGATCGCCGCGGAGTTGACGTAGCATTAATTTATAATCCAAAATTATTTATTGTAACAAACAGTAAATCTTATCGATTAAGAATGGCTGATCCTAATTTTCTCACCCGCGATCAGCTTATGGTAAGTGGATATTTACAGGGCGAAAAGATTCATGTAATTGTAAATCATTGGCCTTCGCGAAGTGGTGGCGAAATGGAATCGCGTCCGAAACGGAATGCAGCAGCAGCATTAACACGTTCCATTGCCGATTCATTATTCCGTGTAGATCCTAAAGCTAAAGTTATAATAATGGGCGACTTAAATGACGATCCATTCAACGAAAGTTGTGCAACAATATTGAATGCAAAAAAAGACGCTAATGATGTGAAAGACGGAGAACTGTATAATACATTATGGAAAACGCTTGATATGGGTGTCGGATCACTTGCCTACAACGATCAATGGAATATGTTCGACCAGCAAATCATTTCCGGAGGCTTAGCACATGCTGAAAAAGGAACACTCAAATTCTGGAAAGCTGAAATTTTCAATCGTGCATTTTTAACTCAGCAAGAAGGTAAATACAAAGGAACTCCGTGGAGAACTCATTCGGGCGGTGCATGGACAAACGGGTACAGCGACCACTATCCAACTCTAATGTATTTAATAAAAGAACAAAAATAAAGATTCCTGTTCATTCTATTGAACACTTTCTCCAGATTTTTAAAATGATAAAGAGACAAATTGGTTGTAAGCAAACCAATTTGCCTCTTTACCTTTATATACTTGCGAATTATCAATTAAAAGATAATTAGGTTCTTTTCTGAAAAAAAATCGTTACTTTTGTACTTTATCAAATTATTAAAACCAATTATGGAATATACAACCTTACAGGGGAAACTTATAATGCCCGAATACGGCAGAAATATACAACAAATGGTAACTTTTGCACTTACCATCGAAGATCGCGAAGAGCGTACCCGTTGCATAAAAACGATTATTAATATTATGGGGAATTTATTTCCTTATCTGCGCGACGTGAACGATTTCAAGCACAAACTGTGGGATCACGTGGCCATTATGTCCGATTTTAAACTGGATATTGATTTTCCTTACGAAATACTTCAGGAAGAAAACCTATATACCCGGCCCGAACCAATTCCATATAAAAACTCACGAATCCGTTATCAACATTACGGTAGAACTCTGGAAGAAATGATCGAAAAAGTGGCTGTTTACCCTGAAGGTGAAGAAAAAAATGAACTTATTCGATTAATTGCCAACCAAATGAAGAAGTGTTTCCTTACCTGGAATAAGGAAGTGGTTGATGACCGTAAAATCTTTGATGACTTACGTGAACTTTCGAAAGGTAAACTGGATATTCCGGAAGATTTCTTTAAACTTGTCGAATCGAAAGACGTGCTGTTTAATAAGAAGAACAAACCGAAAAAGAAAAAATAGACAGTCAACAGTTACCGGTTAACAGTTAGCAGTTAACCGTTTAGCTGATATTTAATGATTGATAACTGATAATTGATAACTGTTAACTGAAACAAATGGCATCATTTCAAATTGAAGGCGGCCGCCGACTTTCCGGTTCCATTACACCACAAGGAGCCAAAAACGAAGCTCTACAAGTAATTTGTGCGGTTTTACTGACATCCGAAAAAATCACAATCAGCAACATTCCTGATATTCTGGACGTAAACAATTTGATTGGTTTATTGAGCGATATGGGAGTTGATGTAATCAGGATTAATTCTGATACTTATTCGTTCAAAGCTGAAACGATAAATTTTGATTATCTTAATTCAGATGATTTTTATCGGAAAAGTGCTGCATTGCGTGGCTCGGTAATGATTGTAGGTCCAATGGTGGCTCGCTTTGGTAAAGCTATGATTCCAAAACCGGGTGGTGATAAAATTGGTCGTAGAAGGTTAGATACACACTTTATTGGAATCCAAAAACTGGGAGCTGATTTTCGGTACGATGCAGATAACAAACGGTATGAAATTGTAGCTAAGAAACTTACAGGTTGCTATATGTTGCTCGACGAAGCTTCAGTTACCGGAACAGCCAATATTTTGATGGCGGCTGTCTTGGCCGAAGGAATCACAACTATCTACAATGCAGCTTGCGAACCATATTTGCAACAACTTTGCAAAATGTTACGTTCCATGGGCGCAAATATTTCCGGAATTGGTTCAAACTTATTGACCATTGAAGGTGTTAAATCGCTTGGAGGTTGTACTCACCGCATTTTGCCTTATATGATTGAAGTAGGTATTTTTATTGGCATGGCAGCAATGACAGCTTCTGAAATCACAATTAAAAATGTGGCTTACGCCGAACTGGGAATAATTCCGGACAGTTTCCGCCGACTTGGTATTCAACTGGAACAGATTGGTGACGACATTTTCATTCCATACCAAAAAGACTACACCATTGAATCATTTATTGATGGTTCGATTATGACAATTGCAGACGCCCCATGGCCGGGGCTTACACCCGATTTACTAAGCGTTTTTCTGGTTATTGCGGCTAAAGCCAAAGGAAGTGTACTTATTCATCAAAAAATGTTTGAAAGCCGCTTATTTTTTGTTGATAAGCTTATTGATATGGGTGCGCAAATCATCCTTTGCGATCCTCACCGTGCAACCGTTATCGGGCAGGGAAATCAACTTCATTTACGCGCTTCAACTATGAGTTCGCCAGATATTCGTGCCGGAATTGCACTCTTAATTGCTGCCCTTGCTGCCGAAGGCACAAGCACTATCCACAATATTGATCAAATTGACCGTGGTTATCAGGATATTGACAAACGGTTGAACGCATTGGGTGCTAATATCAAACGAATTGATTAAATCTCTCCAACATTTTCCTCTCCTAAAATAAAACCTAAAACAATTGTCAGCTTTAATTGTTTCTTTATTAAAGTTTCGAAGGCATTTTTAAACGCTAAAGAACTATTAACAATTAACTGATTTGGAGGAAAAGCTATGTTAAACAAGAAAATCACAGACTTAATTAACAGTCAAATCAATAAAGAATTTTATTCTTCGTATTTATATCTGGATATGTCCAATTATTATTGCGACAAAAATCTGAATGGTTTTGGGAACTGGTTTGCTATACAAACTCGGGAAGAATATGATCATGCCATGCTATTTCTGAAATATCTACTGAATAATAATGAAAAAGTTGAATTAACTCCAATTGCAGCACCTGATAAAACCTATTCGGATTTCAAACAGCCTCTCGCAGTCTCATTGGAACATGAAATTTTCATTAGCGCTTCCATAAACAATATTTATGCTGACGCTTACACGTTGAAAGATTTCAAAACCATGCAATTTCTAAACTGGTTTGTAAAGGAGCAGGGAGAAGAAGAACAAAAAGCAGATGATCTAAATAAACGTTTTGATTTATTTGGAACCGATGCTCGAGGATTATATCTTCTTGATGCAGAGCTTTCTTCGCGCACTTATAATGCACCTTCTCTGGCAATATAATCTACTCAATATTTAAAATAAAACGCTCACTAAATAAACTGAACCCCAAAAGTTAAACAATTAACTTTTGGGGTGTTTTTATAAATAAAAGAAAGCATCAGCATCATTGGCATGCTTATAAACTTCGTATAATCGAACTGTATCAACAAGGTAATAGATCTACTAAAAGAGAAAAAACATAACTTATTGTACAAAAGTGCGCACATTTATAAGTAAATCAACAAATTTGATAATAATTTAATAGAAATATTATTCAACGTTGGTTTCAAATTTCAAAAAAGAGTTACTTTTGTATTTCTATTCAAAATAGTGTTTTTTCACTTTGTATATTACTAAATGAAATCAATCATTGCTCCTATTGATAGGGAACTCTTGAAAAAAGAACTTACTGCCGACAAATTTCTACGACCCACAAATAAGGCGCACAACGAAATTTACGTTTTAACCGGACTCGATTCGCCCAATGTAATGTTGGAAATAGGGCGGTTGCGTGAGCTTTCGTTTCGTTCCGGCGGTGGTGGTACCGGTGAAGAAGTTGACACGGATGAGTATGATTATATGAATAAACCTTATCATCAACTTATTGTATGGGATCCCACGGCCGAAGAAATAATCGGAGGTTACAGATTTTTACCTGGTTTAGATGTTGATTTTGATGCAGATGGTCAGCCCAAGTTTGTTATGGCTCATCTTTTTACTTTTAATGATCTGTTCATAAAAGATTATTTACCACATGCAATCGAATTAGGCCGGGCGTTTGTTCAACCCGATTACCAGACTTCCAAAATGGGAATGAAAAGTCTATTTGCGTTAGATAACTTGTGGGACGGCCTGGGAGCATTGATTCATACCGTGAAAAATGCCCGTTATTTTATTGGGAAAGTGACCATTTACGACCATTATCCGGTAGTTGCACGAGAATTAATTTATGAGTATATGTATCGGTATTCACCTGATCCGGACAAATTGATTGTTCCGAAAGAACCGGTTCATGTTAGCAAATCTGTTGAAAAAATAGCTAAGAAATTGTTTGAAAACAATAATTCTGCTTCTGATTACAGAACATTACAGAAAGCAATCCGTGCAGAAGGTGAAACTATTCCCCCCATGTTTAGTGCCTATATTGGATTAACTAATACCATGCGTATGTTTGGGTCCATCTTCGATCCCGACTTTGGTTCTGTTTATGAAACCGGAATTATGATTACCATGGGCGATTTACTGGAAACAAAGCGGAAACGTTATATTGAGCCTTATCTTGAATATTTGAAGATAGTGCTGGAGGAGCACAGAACTACTAAAAAACTTGCAAAAGAGAAAAAACTTTCTGAAAAGACAGCTAGGAAAACAGTCAAGGAAACAAAAAAAATAGAGCGGAAAAGAAAGAAAACGGAAAAATAACATCTTTCAGGCGTTCGCCAGTAATTCCTTTGCATTCAGCAATGCAGCATCAGTAATAATTTTCCCACTAAGCATTTGAGCTAATTCATTAATTCGTTCGTCAGAATTAAGCTGTTTAATGTGAGTTTGCGATTGTTGTCCACTGTCATCTTTATAAACACGATAATGCTGAGATCCTTTAGCTGCAATCTGTGGAAGGTGTGTAATGGCAACTACCTGCATATCAGAGCTCATGGTCTGCATAATCTCACCCATGCGATGCGCAATTTCACCGGAAACTCCGGTATCAATTTCATCAAAAATTATGGTTGGTAAATCGGCTTTATGAGCCACCAACGATTTGATCGCCAACATAAGTCGAGAGACTTCCCCACCCGACGCAATTTGTGTAACCGGTTGAACCGCTCTGTTTTTATTGGCCGAAAACATAAACTGAACTTCATCATTTCCATTCTCGGTAAAATCGTTTAACTGCGAAAACAAAACTTTGAATTGAATATGCGGCATCCCAAGACGTGTAAGTTGATCCACCAAATAATCTTCTATAGGTTTTGCAGCGTCGGTTCTGGTTTTAGTAAGTTCAAGCGATTGATTATAAAGTTGAGAAAATACGATTTCAATTTTTGCTTTTAATGCGGCCAGTTCTTCATCGTATGAATCAATTTGTTGAAGTTGTTTGCTAAATTTTTCGCGCATTTCTATCAATTCCGAAACTTTGGTTACTTTATACTTTTTTAGCAACGTAAACAGCTCACCCAACCTGTTTTCAATCCTTTCCAGTCTTGCCGGATTAAATTCCACGCGTTCTTCGAATGAGTCTATTTCGGCTGTAATATCTTTCAATTCAATATAGGCAGATTGCAAGCGTTCAACCCAATCAGTCCCGTTTGGAACGTAATCTTTAATCCTTGAAATATCTGCAATGCTTTCTTTCAGTAGTTGAAGTGACATTTGTTCATCGTCCATCAAATGAAGTGCCTTAGATAGCTCCAGTTTAATTTCTTCGGTATGACTCAGGGTTTCCTGTTCTGCCTCCAACTCTTCAAGTTCATTTAAAACTAAATTTGCATCCGATAATTGAGCAAACTGAAATTGAATATAATCTAAATCAGAAGTCTGTTTTTCTGCTGTTTTTTGAAGTTGTTTCAATTCTGTCTGCAAACTGCGCCATTTTTGATACGTAGTTTTATATGTTGAAACGAATGCTGAATTTTGAGCGATAGTATCAACCACATCCAATTGGTAATTTTCATTGGAAAGTAGTAGATTTTCATGTTGTGAGTGTATGTCAATCAAACGATTACTTAAATCACGAATTACATTTAACCCAACCGGTGTATCGTTAATAAACGATCGTGATTTACCTGAATTTGTCAATTCCCGACGAATCAGGCAAGTGTTATTGTCTTTATCCAAATCATTCTGAATGAAAAAATCATCCAAATGATGGTAAGCTGAAATATCGAATTCTGCTTCAATAATACATTTTTCTGCATCTACCTTTATCGACTTCGAATCGGCTCGCTGACCCAAAATAAGCGAAAGAGCACCGAGAATAATGGATTTTCCGGCTCCGGTTTCGCCGGTGATAACCGACAATCCTGATTGAAAATCAATATTCAATTCCGAGATTAAAGCGTAATTTAAAACATGTAACGATTTGAGCATAAGAGAATAATAAGTCGTTATTCGTTAGTTTTACAATTTATTTGGATAATTGTTCGTATCTGGCTGATTGAGTAGGATTAACATCTGAAAGTATTTCAATTGCATCAGTTTTTTCTTTTGTTGTTCCTTTCGAAAAAACATTAATCAGTTCGTCATTTTTCGCATCCAGAAAAGTAGAAATCACAATTGCCGAAGGGCGTGCTCTGTTTGCCTCTCTCAACAGAGGTAAACCTTCAGCAATTCTGGCTCTGCCATTTGCAGAATTGGTGCTCATTTCATCCAATCCAAGTCGGTGATATTCGTAAAAATAATTTCTGAATTTTTTAAATGCTTCATCCAGTATATTACTTATCAACGCATAACGGTTTTTATTGCTATCAAACGCCAACCAACCTTTTCCAAGATTAGAACCCTGAGCTGCATTTACAATTCGTTCTGCAGCCTGAAAATAAGGTGTTCCTCCTAATCGAGTATACGAATCCATATCATAACCAATAATTATGTACACGTAATAGGCAATTTCAGCTGTCAGATTTGAAGTAAGAGCATTTTCATTTAGCTCCAGTTGATCAAATTCTTTATAGTTAAAAATAAAATCGTTATCTTTAAAATTAAACAATGGGCTGTAGTAGGTCGAATTATAAATCGGACGACGCGATTGAACCTGAATTTCAGCAGTAAAAACATCATCTTCCACTTTTTTGATAATAATATTCATGGTACACTCAATCCGTTCAGAATTTGCATAAGTCAGTTCTGTCCACTTTCTGTTATTTACAAATTCGGTTAACGACTTTTGTAAAGTTGTGTAAACCTGTTTATTACTACCCTGAATCTGATCAGAATTCACTCTCAACGTACAATTCAGTTCCTGAGCTTCAGCAACACCAGCAAAAAGCAACACGATCAAAATTACTATCCAGTTTTTCATGGTTCAATACTTTATTCTCAATTATTAATCAATTGAATTACCTCATTTACAATATCTTGTGCAACTTCATTTTTGCTTTTTAATTCAAAAGTTTTTTTGATTCCGCAACGAAACAAGATACTTATTTTATTCGTATCATATCCAAAACCGGCCTGAGCATCCTGCAAAGAGTTTAAAACGATAAAATCAAGATTCTTACGTTCCATTTTCGATAATGCATTCACTTCTTCATTATTCGTTTCAAGTGCAAAGCCAACAAGAAACTGATTTTCCATTTTCTGTTGTCCCAGTGTTGCTGCAATATCCTGCGTTGGTTTCAACGTTAAAGTCAAATTATCTTTCTCCCGTTTCAGCTTGTTTTCTGCAGGCTCCAGCGGTGTGAAATCTGCTACAGCTGCACATAAGATAGCTCCATCCATTGGATAGAACCTGCTCATAACTTCTTCATACATTTCCGATGCTGACTCAACATGAACCAGTTCAATATTAGGATGAATTGTTTCTTGTTTCACCGGACCGCTAATTAAACAAACTGTTGCACCCTGTTTCGCGCAAGCTTCTGCAAGTGCAAATCCCATCTTGCCACTGGAATAATTTCCTACAAAACGTACTGGATCTATCTTTTCGTATGTCGGACCGGCAGTAATTAGAATATTCTTTCCCAACAATACTTTTGGAGTAAAAAAATCGTCAAGAAACCGAACTATTTTTTCTGGTTCTTCCATTCGTCCTTTACCTTCCAAACCGCTTGCCAGTTCACCGGTTGAAGGCTCAATAATCAGGTTTCCAATTGATTTCAGTGTTTCAAGATTACGTTGCATGGCTGGATGTGCAAACATATCCAAATCCATAGCAGGAGCAACAAAAACCGGACATTTAGCCGACAAATAGGTGGTGAGTAATAAATTATCTGCAATTCCCGCTGCCATTTTTCCAATTGTATTGGCTGTGCCCGGAGCAATGAGATAAGCATCAGCCCATAAACCCAAATCAACATGACTGTTCCAGTCTCCATTTGTCGGATCAAAAAAGTCAATCAAAATCGGGTTCTTTGATAAGGTTGCTAATGTTAATGGTGTGATAAATTCTTTAGCCAACGAAGTCATTATAACTTTTACTTCGGCTCCTTCTTTTACCAGTAACCTGATTAATTGAGCTGATTTGTACGCAGCAATACTGCCGGTAACTCCCAAAATAATTTTTTTGCCCTGTAACATGGTTGTATCTTCAATTTAGTTCATTACCACAAACAATCAGAAACTTTGCCGGAAAATATTTAATTTTAATTTGCAAAAATACAAAAATGAATTGAACATAGTGCAAACAAAAAAGATAAAAGAATATTGTGTTAAAACAAACACAATATTCTTTTATCTAGAAGTAAAAAAATGAAATTTATTTTATTTCAATTTATCTTTTATCGGATTCCGATAATATACTTTATCTTCAATAAACTCCTGAGTGGCAATAAGAACCGCTTTAGGAAGTTTTTCATAATAACGTGAAATTTCAATTTGTTCTCTGTTTTCAAAAACTTCTTCAATGTTTTCGTTAAACGATGCAAACTCCTGAAGTTTTTTATCGAGTTCAGATTTAATTTCCACACTAATTTGATTCGCGCGTTTGCCAATCACTTTTACTGTTTCGTAAACATTTCCAATATTGTCGCTCATTTGATTCATATCACGTGAAATCGTGTTTGATGGCGCATTTACTTTCTTATAGTCCATAATATTTATGTTTTATTCTTTCACAATTTTTTTCGATTCATTAAAAATCCTATCAGCCTGTTTTCTCGATTTTCCGGCTGGAAATTCATTGATATAATTATAATATTCATCAATCGTACTACGGTATCGTTCAATTTGCTTTTCTTCCACACTTTGAACAGCTTGCTGATATTTTGACTCCAAAATAAGCATTGATAACTCTTCGCGATATTTTGTTGAGGGAAATTTCTTTAATGCATTTTGAGCAGCAATAACTGCCGATTCATAATTATTTCCAAGATAATTACCTAAATTAAAGTACAATTTAGCATTCAAATAGGCTTTGTATGCAAGTTTATCATTCAATTCTTCTAACAATTTATTTGCTTCCGGAACACGTTCACTTTCGGGATAAACTTCAACAAATTCCTGCAATGCCACAATAGCATTTAAAGTTTCAGTTTGATCGAGTCTGGCATCCGGCGAATCAAGATAGTAACAATAACCAATCATGTACTTGGCTTCAACAACATATTTTCCTTTCGGATAAGTTTTTACATACGTTTTGTAATACTCGCTTGCCGAAAAATAATCCTTCTGACCCATATACGATTTTGCCAGATAATTCAAAACAGTTTCAGAACGCTCAGTACCTTTGTAATAAGTTGCCACCGCATCAAACAATGTGGAAGCACGCATAAAATCACCCCTATCGAAATATTCAACTGCTTTTGTATATTTTAATTCAGCATCATCGCTTTTAAGTAATTTTTGATAATCACTGCACGAAGCAAGAAACAGAAGGAATACTACAAAGAAAAAAGGAACCTTTTTCATAAAATAATTTGGAGTGCAAAGATAGTTATTTAATCAGGAATAAAAAAAAATAAAGTGTTTCTATTTAATAAAAGTAGGGAATTAATGAGTTAATAATTGATTATTAACAAATAGACAGCTTCATTTTATTTATATTTAGAGTTGTGATTCAGCAAATTGCTGTATATTCTAATATTAATTCGATAAATACTTTTTAAAGCCATCGGTATAAACAACCTGGTTTTTACCATTTTTATCCACATAAATCAAATAACAATCCAAATCGGGAATACTTTTGCAAATTTGCAAACTACTGTCCACTCCAAGTACCATAAATGCAGTAGCATAAGCATCAGCCTTCATGCAGCTTGGGGCTACAACCGTTGCACTCAATAAATTATGAACAACCGGCGAGCCGACACGCGGATCAATTTCATGAGCATATTTTTTCCCGTTTAAATAATAAAACTGACGATAATTTCCGGAAGTATTAATAGCACAATTGGTTATAGAAGCAATGGTTTGTAATTCATCTAAACCGGCCGGATAATCTACCGGTTTATCAATTCCAATTTTCCATTTTAGACCTTCAGAATTCAATCCTTTACATATTACTTCGCCACCGATTTCGACCATATATTGTTCACAATCATTTTCCTCCAATAATCTGGCAATTATATCAACAGTCAGTCCTTGAGCCAATGCATTGGCATCCAACAATATATTAGGATTATCTTTTATAATTTTATGATTTTCCAGTTTGATTTTGTGGTAACCCACAAAAGGTAATATTTTGGAAACATCAGGTATTTTCGTTCTGTTGTAAGCTTGTGGGCCAAATCCCCACGCTCTAACCAACGGTCCTACTGTAATATCAAAAGCGCCATTGGTATGCTCCGAAACCTGACGTGCCATTTTGTACATTTCTTCAAAAATTGCATCGGTACGGACTGTATCGTTATTTCTGTTTATCTGTGAAATGATTGAGTTCGGTTCGTAAGTCGAAAGTGAAAGATCAAATTCATGCAACCGTTGTTGAATTTTCTTGTGCAAATCTATTCCGTCCGGTTGAAGATAAGTGACAGAATAGGTTGTACCCTGAGTTTCGCCAACATTATGAATATATTCCGCATCGGGCTTCAATGAATAACGAATAATGAGTGCTACTGCTAAAAAAGCTAATCCAATAACAAGTATAACTAAACCTTTCTTCTTCATAATTTTAAAGAATTAATTGTGAAACAATAATCTTTTCCCCCGAACCTTTTCGTCAAAAACTCCGTTATCAAAGACCTTGCGACCATTTACCCAGGTTTTTATCACCGTATGATCAAATGTTGTTCCTTCAAATGGCGACCAACCACATTTGTACAAAATATTGTCACTTGTTACTGTATTTTGTTGGTTTGGATTTACCAAAACCAAATCTGCAAAATAACCGGATCGAATATAACCCCGTTTATCAATTCGGAAAAGTTCGGCCGGAGCATGACACATTTTTTCAACAACTTTCTCTCGTGTAAAGTCTCCCCTTTTAGCCAGTTGCAGCATCGCGGCTAATCCATGTTGCACGAGCGGACCACCAGAAGCTGCTTTCAGGCAAGAACCTTCCTTTTCGGACAATAAATGTGGTGCATGATCGGTAGCTATCACATCAATTTTGTTCGAATTCAACCCTTCGATTAAAGCCAAACGATCTGATTCTTTTTTTATCGCAGGATTCCATTTGATGCGGTTTCCGTATTTTGCATAATCAGCATCAGAAAACCATAAATGATGAATACAAACCTCAGCTGTTATTCGTTTATCTTTCAACGGAATATCCGAATTAAAAAGCGACAATTCCTTTGCCGTTGACAAATGAAAAACGTGTAATCTTGAATTATATTTAGTTGCAAGTTCCACGGCAAAAGAAGATGATTTGTAACAAGCTTCTTCACTTCTGATTAAAGGATGATATTCAATCGGAATTTCATCACCCATCAGATTTTTATAATATTCAATATTTTGTTGAATTGTCTTTTCATCTTCGCAATGCGTAACAATCATCATCGGAATTTCTGAAAATACACGATTCAAGGTTTCCCGATTATCTACCAGCATATTTCCAGTGGAAGAACCCATAAACATCTTTACAGCAGGCACATTGCGTGGATTCACTTTTTTCAGTTCATCAATATTATCATTCGTAACACCCATTAAAAATGAATAATTGGCCAACGATTTCTGAGCAGCCAACTCATATTTCTCTTCGAGAATTTCAACAGTTGTTGCTTGAGGGCGAGTGTTGGGCATGTCCATAAACGAAGTGACGCCACCGGCTACAGCAGCGCGACTTTCAGTAAAAATATCACCTTTGTGTGTTAAAC
>JBBQMQ010000047.1:0-14437 GCA_038329115.1 Bacteroidales bacterium | reverse complement strand
TTTAGCCGCCTATCTATTTACTGTTGCCAAAAACAATTGTTTATACAAATTACGCGATCTTAAATACAGTAAAAAGCTTTACGATTCATCTGATCTTGGAATCCTTGAGTTAAAGGCCAATCTTGATGCATTGGATTCTCTGGATACTTCTGCGTTAACATTCCTGGAAATAGAACAAATCATTGAGGATACCATGAAACAGTTGCCCCAACAATGTCGGTTGGTGTTTCAACTGAGCCGATTTGAAGATAAAAAATATAAGGAAATTGCAGAAGAATTAAATATTTCGGTAAAGGCAGTTGAAGGTCATATTTCAAAAGCATTGAAGCTATTTCGCACCAATCTTAAAGATTATCTGCCTTTAATGGCATTTCTGTTTATTCGTTAAACGCTCATTCAATTCTTCCGGGTCATTAAAATCGGCTTTAATTGCAAGTCGTTTTCTTGAAAGAACCTTATTCGTATTTCTGAAAGGAAACAGTCAAGCACAATTTATTTTCAAAAAATCATTTTCTCAGATAGGGTAAACACAGGTTCATGCTTTATTAATATATCAATGAAAAAAAATGAAAAATCAAGAAGAGTTATTCAAGGTAATTTCCGGTGATGCTGATGCTGAAACTGAACAATCGGTTCTTTCAAGTCTGAATGAGGAGAACAGCTCGAAACAAGAATTTAATCGATTAAAAAATGCATGGGCTCTTTTGGCTTCTAAAAAGGAAATGCCATCCTATCAGATAGAACAATTATACCTAAATTTTCAGCAAAAATTAAATGCAAGAAAACGTTCGTTCAAACTGAATACCTATTTGAAATATGCCGCAGTTTTTATTTTGGCGATAGGCATTTCATCACTCTATTTTTATTATCAAAACGAAAATCAATCTGCACAATCCTCCAAATTGTTGAACACTTCAGTTGTAGCCGAAGATGGTCAGCGATCGAAGGTTATTCTTCCTGACAGTTCGGTGGTATGGCTGAACTCCGGAACCCAATTAATATACAATAGCAATTTTGGCAATACAAACCGGAACATTAATTTAGTTGGGCAAGCTTTCTTTCAGGTGACTAAAAATAAAAAGTTGCCACTTGTTGTGAGCTGTGACGATTTGAAAATTAAGGTGCTTGGAACCATGTTTGATGTTAATGCCTATTCAGGCGATGAAAATATCAGTGTGACCCTCCAATCCGGAAGTGTCGAATTACTAAACTCAAATGATGAATCTTTCCGTTATAAATTGGTTCCCGGAGAAATGGCTAAATTCAATTCTCATTCTAAAAAGGTTGTTATTAGCGAAGTAAATGTAGAACGCCTAACAGCATGGACCGACGGTATTCTGTATTTTAACGACAGTCCGATGAAAGAAGTCTTAATCAAACTGGAACGGAAATATAACATTGATATCGAAGTATTGAATCCCCAAATAAATCAATCGGTGTTTACGGCTACGATTAAAAATGAAACATTGGAGGAAATTTTCAAGTCAATTGAATATTCCTGTTCAGTGCATTGTAAAATTATACGGGGAGTAGAAAGAGATGCAAAAACGAAAGTAATAATCAGGTAATATATTAAAACAGTTTGCCTATGTAAAATGAATAGCTAATCTAACAAAAAAGGAGATGCTGGTAACATCCCCTTTCATTTTCTTTTTCGCCTTGGTCACTGGTAAATGAAAAGGCAAAATAATTTGAGTTTATAAACAAATCAAAACAAAGGTATGAAAAAAAACTATTGTCCATCTGTTCCTAATTGGAATAAACTTTGGGGATCAAAATTATTTAAAGTAATGAAAACAACTCTTTTTCTGGTACTTGTAACCATCTCGCAAGTTATAGCAATTGGATCGTATTCTCAGAATACGCGAATAAGCTTGAATGCGAAAAATACAACTATCAAAGATGTTCTTGCTGATATTGAAAACAAGTCTGAGTTTTTCTTTATGTATGACGCTAAAAAGGTAAATGTCGATCAAAAAATTGTTATTGCAGCAGATAATCAGCTAGTAACTAAGATTTTGGATGTTATGTTTGAGAATAGAGGTATTAGCTACTCGATTAACAACAGGCAGATTGCATTGAATAGTAATGAATTTATTATCCAACAAACAAAATCCGTTTCCGGTAAGGTATCTGATTTCTCCGGGTCACCTTTGCCTGGCGTAACTGTTTTGGTTAAAGGGACGACAACGGGAACCATTACCGATGGTGACGGAAATTATTCTCTTTCAAATGTACCCGAAAATGCAGTTCTGCAGTTTTCGTTTGTCGGGATGAAAACCCAAGGAATTGCTATTGCCGGAAAAACATTAATTAATGTGATCCTTGCCGAAGATGCCATTGGAATTGATGAGGTAGTTGCGATTGGATATGGAGTAGTCAAGAAATCTGATGTTACAGGTTCCACAACCTCAGTAAATTCCGACAATTTTAATGTTGGAGCGATTGTAGCACCTGAGCAATTAATGCAAGGAAAAGTTTCTGGTGTAAATATAACATTAAATAGCGGTGAACCTGGAGCAAATTCAGTCGTGCGAGTTCGTGGTGGCACATCAATTACTGCAGGTAATGATCCACTATATGTTATTGATGGTGTGCCAGTAGCTTTTGCAAATGGTAGTTTTTCTCGGGCGGCAGAAGATAGAATGCCTACATTGGCTAACAACCCTCTCAATATGCTTAATCCAAGTGATATTAAATCAATTGATATCTTAAAAGATGCATCAGCAACTGCAATATACGGATCAAGGGGAGCAAATGGTGTTATCTTAATTACGACAAAACGTGGAGAAAATGGAAAAAATTCGATTGAATATGATTCATATGTATCAGTTTCGTCTCTTAGAAAGAAAATTGACTTGCTTAGTGCTGATGAATACAGGAACTATCTAAAAGCAAATAGCTCGAAGATTGGTAATTGGGATGATGGTGGATCTAATACCGATTGGCAAGATGAGATTTTTAGATCTGCTTTAACACATTCTCATAATCTTGCATTGACCGGTGGTAATAATCGCACGAATTATAGAGCCTCCTTTAATTACATGAATCAGGAGGGGATAATTATTTCATCAGGTCTTGAAAAGATTGTTGGAAGAA
Organism: Bacteroidales bacterium; assembly: GCA_038329115.1. GTDB lineage: Bacteria > Bacteroidota > Bacteroidia > Bacteroidales > Paludibacteraceae > Paludibacter. Next base: position 11,338 of record JBBQMQ010000047.1, on the reverse strand, counting down.
TAAATGTTAATCATAAAACTTTGAATGATAAATTAAATATTGGTATCAATCTAACTAATGCAATGTTGACAAATGACAATACTGCAAACACAGAAAGTGCCGGAGGAGATTTTAATGGTGGAGTTATTCGCGATGCATTAAGATATAATCCTACATTTCCGGTTAAGGATGCCAATGGTAAATATACATTCAGATCAATTTGGATTCAAAATCCAGTTGAACAGGCAGATTTAATACAAGACAAAACAGAGACTTTCCGGACTTTGGGAAATGCTACTTTAGATTTCAAAATAACTGATTATTTGAGTTTTAATACTAATCTAGGTTTTACCAGGGAGAATATAGGAAGATACTATTATGCACCAAAAGCTAGTAAAATAGGTGAACCTTATGGAGGCAGAGCATCTCAGGAAGTTGGGACTAACATTTCAAAATTGTTAGAATCAAATTTAAATTTCACTAAGAAGTTTAATCAAATACATGACGTTTCTCTTTTGGCTGGTTATTCCTTTCAAGACTTTGATTATAAAGGATCATTTATGCGTGCTGAAAAATTTGTTTCAGATGCTACTTCCTATAATAATATTGATGGAGGACTTTCCTATTTTCAACCTACTACATATCGGGGAGCAAATAAGTTAATTTCATTTTATGGTAGAGCTAACTATAACTTTAAGGGGAAATACTTGGCAACAGCCTCATTAAGACGAGATGGATCATCTAGGTTTGGAGAGAATAATAAATGGGGATTATTTCCATCTGCGGCTCTGGCATGGAGAGTTATTGAAGAAAGTTTTATGAAAAATCAAAAGTTAATCAGTAATTTAAAACTTAGATTGGGTTATGGTGTAACAGGTAACCAGGAAATTGGAAACTATAATTCATTAGCAACACTTAGTGCAGGAAATGTAAAGTATATGTTTGGAGGAAAAGTTGTGACTGCTGTAGGACCTGATCAATATTATAATCCAGATTTGAAATGGGAATCAACATCGCAATTAAATTTTGGAATCGATTTTGGATTTTTAGATAGTCGAATTTTTGGATCAATCGATTTTTACAAAAAGAATACTTCTGATCTATTATTAAGATTTAATGTTCCTCAACCTGCGGTTGTTTATTCGACTATTGCCAATGTTGGTGAAATTGAGAACAAAGGGATTGAGCTTGAGTTAGGCGGAATCCTTATAAAATCAAATGAATTGGAATGGGAAATTTCAGGCAATATAAGTAGTAATAAGAATAAAGTAGTGAGCCTTTCAAATGATACTTGGAATACCAAAGAAATCTTTACAGATGGAGTTCCATCACCTGGGTTCAACAATGTTCAAACCAGGGTTATTAGACCAGGAGAGTCGCTGGGGAGTTTCTACGGATATGAATTCATAGGGCTTGATGCAAGTGGGAAACAACAATTTAGTGATTTGAATAAAGATGGAAAAATATTACCAGGTGACGACCAGAAGATTATTGGAAACTCTAGTCCTGATTTTATCTATGGTATAAGCTCAACTCTTCAATACCGTAAATTAAGCTTTAATATGTTATTAAGAGGTTCCAGTGGAAATGATGTATTGAATGCAACGGCGTTGGATATTGAAAGCATCACCAAATTACCTGGTTATAATACTACAAAACAAGCAATCACGGAGGGCTTAGCCTATGGTGAACCATCAAAATTTTCTAGCAAGTGGGTTCAAAATGCTTCTTTTCTAAGGTTAGAAAATGTTACCCTTGGTTATGATATAAATGTTAAACCAATAAGTTGGATTGAAAAGGCCAATATTTATATTACAGGCCAAAATTTATTTGTACTAACCAAATATAAAGGGTTTGATCCTGAAGTTAGAAGCGGGGTAGATATGACCAATTATCCCAGACCAAGGAATATTTTACTTGGAGTAAGGATTACTTTTTAATATATAATAATCGTAAAAAGAATACTATCATGAAAAAAGTAAGAATCTTTATCGCGTTTGCTATAGTACTTTTATCTGGGGCATGTACAAATCTGGATGAAACATTATACGATAGAATTAATGCAGACAGCTATTTTCAAAACGAAGATGAAATTAAAGCAGGTTTAACAGCGGTACATTATAAACTCGTACAAGTACATGACTGGTTTTTGCTCTGGCAACTACAGGAAGTTTCGACTGATCATGCTGAATTGCCTACAAGAAGCAATGGTGGCTGGTATGATGGGGGAATATTTATTGAAGAAACAACCCGTACTTGGAATGCAAATCATAACACCGTTAATAGTTTGTACAAAAATATCTATTCTGCCATAGCAATGTCAAACTCATTCATTGAAACTATTGAGGTGGCACAGAAAAAAATTGACGGACTTGAGAGTGTCAAAGCAGAAACAAGAATAATCAGAGCCTGGTGCTATACGCTTTTATGCGATTTATTTGGAAATGTTCCAATTGTCACTGTTGCAAAATTAGATCAACAAAATTTACCAACAAACAGTTCCAGATTAGAAGTTTTTAATTTTATTGAGCGTGAGTTGCTTGAATCTGTAGACTTGGTACCCTCGGTAAACGCAGTAAACAGAGCAGACTATTATCCCAGAATGACCAAAGAAATTGTATGGGCAATGTTAGCCAAGCTGTATTTAAATGCTGAGGTTTACTCGGGAAAAGCAAGATGGCAGGATTGTATTAATGCAAGTGATAAGGTTATTAACTCAGGGGCATTTCGATTAACACCAAGTATTTGGGATAGTTTTGTACCGGAAAATGAAAACTCACCTGAAATAATTTTTGCAATTGTGCAGAATAACAAAGACATAGTTATCAATCAGGCTGGAGGCAATTGGGCTGACCAGTTGGGATTACATCCTTTGCTTCAGTTCAAATATGACTTACCTTTCTCTCCATGGGGAGGCCCAAGAGTAGGAAATACTCATTATGAATCATATGATAATGATGACTTTAGAAAAACACTTATACTTTCAGGAAAACAATATGCTTCAAATGGTGATTTCTTATTTGAGATTACTCCTTTAAAAAGTATAACGAATGCTGGTCAAGACGAAGGTTATATTTCAATCAAGTATCAACCAGATCCACAGCAAATCGGAATGTCTGCAAGAAACGATCAGGTTTTAATCAGATATGCTGATATTTTGCTATCAAAAGCAGAGGCACTTTTCCGACTTAATAATAAGGGTGAAGCTACAACATTGGTTAACCAGGTACGAGCTAGAAATTTTAATCCAGTTAAACCTTTAAGTAACTTGACACTTGATGATATTTTAATGGAACGTTCTCATGAGTTTTTGTGGGAGCATATGTATCGAACTGACTTAATCAGGTTTGGAAAATTTTTAAGCAGTACTTATGATTTTAAACCAAATCCAACAACTGAATTATTTAGAACAATTTATCCAATACCACAATCTGAATTACAATCAAATCCAAATTTGAAGCAAAATCCAGGGTATTGATTTCGTTGAAAAAGGCTGTCCAAAATAAAACTTGGACAGCTTTTTTATACTTGACCTTACGATGAAATTTATTTAGAAATACTTCGAGAGGGGTATTTTCTGCCATAAAAATATATCATCAATGAAGAATCTTAAAAATTATTTCTCTGGCTTTTTCTTTTTGCTTATTGTTTTCTTTATACCAATTAATCAAATTTATGCATTGGTAAGTAAAGGCAATGACGTTAACAGTCATGCTTCTTGCCAATCCAAAAACAATTTTGAATTGAGTCCATATACGGGATATACTCGTGAACATTGGTTAGAAATAACAGAGAAAATTATTGCCGGAGCTCTCCCATACCTTGACAAAGAAACAGGCATGCCGGATATGTCTAAATCCATTGAAGATTCTGCGTTCTCTAAAATCAGGATTAAAAATCCTGATGAGGAGAATAAAAGAGTATTGGAGCGAATCATGATGGCAGTAATATTTTACAATAAGGCAACCGGGCATGATCATGTGCCAGGATTCCAATATTCGATAATTACACCTTTTTTAAAAGCAATTACTAAAGGAACTGATCCAAATGATCCAAATTATTGGGGTGACCCGAAACCAAATGATCAAGTAGGATCTTCGTTTGCACTTGGCATCTATTTATGTCCAAATATTTTTTGGGAACCACTCTCAAAAGAGCAAAAGCAGAATATTCTTAGATATTTTCAAAAGCAAGTTTTTAACCAAACATACGACAACAATCACTATCTTTTTCATATGATCCCTGTTGCACTTTTAGATAAGTATGGTTACGATTCGAATAGGGAGCATCTCACAGAAATGTTTAAAAGATTATTAGGATGGTATCGCGGCGATGGTTGGTTTATTGATGGTAATAATGGAGGGCTTGATAATTATAATCTCTGGGGATTTCAACTCTTCTATCAGATTTTAGACCAGTTTGATGAAAAATGGAAAAATCAATTCGATGATCAGATAAAACAGGTTACTACCCGTTTTTTAGAACCATTCCCTTATTTTTTTGGTCGGGATGGTGGACCGATACCTTGGGGAAGATCCCTAACTTATCGATTTGCAAATATATCATTTATTGGTTGGTCAGTATTGAATAAAAATTGTACACTACCTCCAGGTCAAGCACGTCGAATTGCTTCAGGCACTTTAAAATATTTCTGGGAACATGGTTGCCTTGGTTCAAACAACCTACTTAACATTGGATATTGGGGACAAAATGAAAGCATTGCGGAAAGTTACATAACACCAGGAGATCCTTATTGGGCTACACAGGGATTGTCTTGTTTACTTATTCCTGAAAATGATCCTTTTTGGAATGCAATAGAGGAACCAATACCTGCGGATGGTGCTGGAGGAAAAATAGCAATACCTGGTGCACAAATGACAATTAGGGTGAGTCCAATTGATGGCGAAGCTCGTTTGTTCCCAGTAGGACAACCCTATAAACATGAACGACAAATGTGGCAAGGAGGCACAAAATATGATCAATACTCTTATTCGAGTTATCTTGGATTTTGTGTTACCGGTGAAGGAGACTCTGAAATCGGAGCAGGTCGCTCAGGTTATTCAATTGATGGTTTGAATTGGCATTATAGAGAGCGAGCCAGACCTATTGTAATTGAGAATGATTATATCGTTGATCAATTTCAGTTGCAAACTGATGAGGAATACAAGATTACAACTCATACAATCATTGGGAATGAAGGTGAAATCCATATATTTTGGCATGACTATCCTGAACCAATATTCTTGTATTTAGGAGGATATGCAATTCGGCTAAATCAGGATGAGTTGATTAATTCAGTGATCAATGAAAATGAAATTACAATAAATTCAGAGGAATATTATTCAGTTTTAAAATCTTTAAAGACATATAATGGAGACTTTAAATCGGAGATTATTAATCCACGTGCAGGTTGGGATAATACTCATTTGTTCGGCGGAAAAGGAGCATTTACTTCGTGGAAAAGCAAAACCCCAATACCGCCATTAACTCCAATTATTATCTATACTAATGGTACAAGAGGGAGGAAGCCACTTTATTCATCAATGAAAATAGTTGAAAATCAGGGGGAAATAAAAATATTTTTTGAAGGCAAATGGGTTGAAATCAAAATCCCATACTAATTTACGAATTAATTATACCCTTTTGCAACCAACGTATCGAGCAATAATTATTCTGACATTAATCGATAAATTTTATTTGCCGATGAATGAATTTTCAGTAACTTAAATCTTCAATAATGAACATTAAAACGATGATCTTATACATATATTCTATACGCATCAAAGAGTTAATGATTTGTGTGATACTTTGTATTATTTCTTTAGGGATTAGTGCACAAGATATAAAGCGTCCACCTGTGTGGGGCATTGCAAAAATGACTTTTCTGGTTAGCAATTTTCAAGTTGCACGAGATTATTATGGGAAATTTTTGGGCTTTGACGAGGCATTTTCATATACATCCGACATAGGCAAAATAATCTCATTCAAGGTAAATGATCGGCAATATTTAGAATTTATTGAAGATAAAGAGGCCAAAAATAAAACTCGTTTGGTTTCTGTGTCTTTTGAAACCGGAGATGTTGAACAAATGCGTCAATTTTTGGACATGAACAAAGTTGAAGTACCAAAATGTACAAGAATTGATGGAGCAGGAAATGAAGTATTCACAATTCGTGATCCATATGGTATTCCAATTGAATTCATAAGCCTTAAAGAAAAATCCCTTCATCAGAGATCCAAGGGGAAATATTTATCAGAAAAGAGGATTTCAAAACGAATCCACCATGTAGGTTTATTCTGCAATGAGGTATTAGATGATGATCCTTTTTATGTAGGTATTCTTGGATTTAATGAGTTATGGCGCTTCCCTGAAAATCATGTCCAAAAAGTTCAGATGAATTACCTGCAAATACCAGACTGCGTTGAGAATATAGAACATTATCCTTCCGATGATGCAAATTTTAATCATCCATGTTTTTTAGTTGATGATATGCAAGAAACAATCTATGCCTTAAAAGAACGTCAAGGCAAGAATCAATTGGAAAAACCAATTGTAGGAAAAGGTAATCGATGGCTTTTGAATCTTAAGAATGAAGATGGGACAAAAATTGAATTCACTGAATCACATACAGTTAGATAAATATTATAAATTCAGATAAATAATAATCCAACTACAATGGAAGAAAATAGCTTTTCACGAAGAAAATTTATTACGGGAACTTTAGGTACTGGATTGCTCATTTATGGATCTGGTATATTGCCTTCATGCAATGTTTTCAGGAGGTCTTCCGGTTCAAACAGAAGGTATGATGCTAAAGGATTACCTGTATCGATGCTGGGTAATACTGGTGTTCAAATACCACGGATTGTAATGGGACTTGGAAGTCGTTTTTGTCATTTGGAGAGTGATGAAGAAGCTCAGGAAATGTTGCATTACGCACTTGATAATGGTCTCTTCTATTGGGATACAGCCTGGGCCTATGATAATACTATCGCAGCCCCTCCCGGAAAGAAAAAGGGCCCACGTTTGATTATTAGTGAAGAACGTCTGGGACCGGTAGTAAAAGAACGTAGAAATGAAATATTCCTCTCTACAAAAGTAACCAGTCGTGATCCAAATGAAGCCATGCGGCAAATTGAAACCAGTATGAAACGGCTTCAAACCGATCACTTTCAAATGCTGATGATACATGATGTGCGCAATGATGCAGATGTAGATAAACTTAGCGAAAAAGGTAATTTAATTGATATACTTCACAAAATGAAGGAACAGAAAGTTACCCGCTTTATAGGCTTTTCGGGGCATTCTGAAGCAGGAGCAATGAAGAAACTTGCAGAACGAGGTGATTTTAACAATATGTTGATGGCGATGAATCATTGGGGTAACAATATTGAAAAACGACAGGAACAGGCTATTCCAGCTGCTAAAGAAAAAGGGATGGCTGTAATGCTAATGAAAGTTGTCAGACCTAAAGAAACCATTTCAGGATTAGATCCGAATGATCTGGTGCGTTTTGGCCTAACACTGAAAGGGCCCGATGCGATTGTCCTTGGAATGGACAGTATGGCAATCCTGAAATCGAACCTCGAAATTTTAAGGAATTTCATTCCCCTCAATGAAACTAAAATGAAAGAGCTCGCTATTCAACTTACTCCGTTTTACAACCATGAGAATTTGCCATGGATGCAACCCGGTTACTGTGATGGAAATTGGGCATAATGTTTTATTCCTTACTTAATAGTTACTTGGAATAAAATGTCATCTGTAAAGTAGGGTTTATTTTCTATTATTTTATATGTATTTGAATAGTAGTTGTTTATGCGTTGAGCTGTGAAGAAAAGGAAATGATAATAAAAAAACATAGAAATTGTTCGAAGAACAGAGAACAAAAATTTAACAAAACAAATTCATAATATCACAAATACAATGACAAGCCATTTATCGCGCCGTAGTTTTATAAAAAATACTGCAGCAACTGCAGGAGCATTATCCATAGGTTCAACTGCAATTGCTAAACAGCAATTTTCGCAGGATGAATTAAGTGCTAGATTGCCTAGGGAAGTATGGATTGCCTCAATTTCACAAATGGGGTTAAGGGCTTCAACTTCTGAAGCTATGATAACAATGATCTCAGAAATCATTGATAGTGTTGCTGTTTTTAAGCCTGATATTATATGCTTGCCGGAAGCTTTTTCGAGTGAAAATATTGATGAATCTTTAACACTTACAGAAAAACTAGCTAAAGCTGAAATTGCTTTGCAACAATTCTCAATATTTGCAAAAAAGCACAGTTGTTATATTATTTGTCCGGTATATATATTAAAAGAAGAAAAAACATATAACAGTGCAGTGATTTTCGATAGGTCTGGCAATCGTTTAGGAGAATATTTAAAAGCATTTTTACCCAAGGATGAATTAAAGCTGGGACTTACTCCAGGACCAATTCAGCCGCCTGTATTTAAAACTGATTTCGGATTAATAGGGATACAAATTTGCTATGACATTTTTTGGAATACCGGATGGGAAGAACTTAGTAATCTGGGTGCTGAAATAGTATTCTGGCCTTCTGCATTTGCCGGAGGTAGAAGAGTAAATGCAAAAGCCTGGGACTATAAATATTTCGTGGTATCAAGCACAAGAAATATTTCAAAAATATGTGATGTAAATGGGGAACAGATAGCTTCGACAGGTATCTGGGATAGAAATTTCATTTGTGCACCTGTTAATTTGGAGAAAGTATTGGTTACAACTTGGCCCTATGTGAATGTTTTTAATGAAATACGTCAAAAATATGGAAGACGAGTGAAAATAACGACTTCACATGAGGAAGAATGGTCAGTTATTGAAAGCTTATCAGCTGATGTTTTCATCAAAGATATTTTAAATGAGTTTAGCATAAAATCATACCACCAGGATATTCTTGAAGCAGAAATGGCCCAAACTAAGACCAGAACATATTAAATATTAAAAAATAATTATTAAAACTGATAAGAAAAATGAATGCAAAAATAATTATAATACTATTCCTAACCATTGGATACGTATCAGCTCATGCTCAAGAAAAAAAATGGCAAGGAGTTTCAGTTGACTTCACCAATGGGCAACTTAGGGTATCAAAAAATCATCGATTTTTGGAATTTGAAAATGGAAAACCATTTTTTTATTTGGGTGATACTGCCTGGGAATTATTTCATAGGCTTAACAAGAAAGATGCTGAGAAATATCTTGAAAATCGAAGAGAAAAGGGATTTACTGTAATTCAAGCTGTTGCATTAGCTGAAATAGATGGATTGAACACACCAAATATGGAAGGAGAAAAACCATTGATTGACAATGACCCAACAAAACCCAATGAAAAATATTTCGAATATATGGATTGGGTTATAAAGAAAGCCGAAGAAAAGGGAATTTTCATAGGATTATTACCAACCTGGGGAGATAAAGTAGACAAACAATGGGGTATTGGGCCAGTAATATTTAATGCTGAAAATGCTTTTCAGTATGGCTCTTGGATTGGGAATCGATATAAAAATTTTAAGAATATTATTTGGATTATTGGTGGAGATAGGTTGGGAACCGGAACAAATTTCGAAATTTACAATGCACTTGCAACTGGAATAAAATCGGTTGATAGAAATCATCTAATGACTTTCCACCCAATGGGTATAAACAGTTCTTCATTATGGTTTCACAATGAAGAATGGCTAGATTTCAACATGATGCAGACAGGACATAGTGACAGATCATATTCTGTTTATAAAAAATTTCTTGTTAATGATTACTCGTTAAAACCAGTGAAGCCAACATTCGATGGAGAAACTCGATATGAACATCATCCCTGTGATTGGAAACCTGATATTCTTGGTTGGTTTGATGATGTTGATGTTAGACAAGCAGCATATTGGAGCCTTTTTTCAGGTAGTTTTGGGCATACTTATGGCTGCCATTCTATTTGGCAAATGCTCACCCCTGATAGAAAACCATTATCTCATGCTCGACATTCATGGTATGAGGATCTAAATTTATCTGGTGCCTCACAACTGATATTTGTACGGCGCCTAATGGAAAGTAGACCAATGACAGACCGGATACCATACCAATCGTTGATAGTAAACGATTATATTTCGGAAACAGATTATGTGGTAGCTACTAAAGGAAAAAACTATGCTTTTTTATATATCCCCACAGGTATTAGTGTCAAAATGAATCTTAAAAAATTGGACTGGAAAAAGTCGATTGTATGGTGGTATAATCCAAGGACAGGAAAAGCATCTAGAGTGAATGAAATTGAGAACAAAGGAATTGTTGAATATAAACCTGAAAATTCAGGACGTGGTAATGATTGGATATTGGTTTTTGATGATGAAAAGGCGGGTTTTAAAGAACCAGGCATATGAGCACAAAATATTGATACAAATCACGTACCTAAAAGTTCTAAAAGTAATTTTTTGTAGATTATGCTGGTTCCTCAGACATGTGGTATATATATTACTATGTTGCTAGACCTTGCGAAAATGAAAATTCCATTACTTTGAAACAGAAAGCCTACAATTAAAATGGAAGAAAGAGGAGATGAGGTTTTTCTACATCTTTCAATTGTTGTGCAGAAAGAAAATATAACATTCTAATAACTAAATAATTACTGGGAAAAGCAAATGTTCCTAATATACCTTTTAATGATTATGATAGCATAATTAGTCCTTGATACAGATAATTTTGGTGAAATTGTTCCTAATCTTTCGATCATTCTGGTTTTGTCGATACTTCGTCTTTTCCCAAATCTGGTATTTATTTCATGATCTTTTCAATTGCTGTTTGAATAGTATTCCCTGTTCCCCTGGTAATACCGTATTCAACTGTTATTGGTTTTTGCTTAATGTGTAAATAATTATTTAACGTCATCGAGATTTTCCTTTAAAAGCAGGAAGTTGTCAAATTCATTCAACCGTCCTAAAAGGTGCATCAGTTTCAGAAGCGAGTCCAACGATATCCACCCGGTGGTCTCAAAACGTTTTAAACTGCCCAGTGATACGCCCGACTGCCGGGACTTTACCTCCTGCGACATTATTAGCTATTTTCGTTGGGTGCGGTGCCCTTTAGTCTGCGCTTTACGTAATCAAATAGAGTTGTTTCTAATGAATACATTCTTTAGGTTTAATATTATCCAAATGCTATAAAATATGACGTAAATGGCTAATATATTATCTTAAAATAACCTTGGATATTCCGGTGATGTTGACCCCCCTTGTCCGGTGATGTTGACCCCCCACAAGGATTATGGTTCAAAGAACTTGAATGACTGACAATTTTACCGTTTTTTTCTTAAACTTTCACCTTTTAATTCAATTCTGTACGAAG
>JBBQMQ010000046.1:0-14608 GCA_038329115.1 Bacteroidales bacterium | reverse complement strand
TCAATATATGGAATAGGGATCAATGTATCTACTTTACCCCAACAATTTATAGCTGCATCTTCGAAAATAAACCGATTGCCTTTAAACCGATTGTTTGGTTTATCAAAGGATACCATTTCACCTTCCCAATTATAAGTATTACTATGAACTCTTTCGGGAAGTTGAAGCTGTGCTATGCCAGGTAAAATTGGGTCCCAACATTCAAAAATTTTTTCCAATTGCTTAAACCAAAGATAATGACCAACTGCCTGTGGATGTCCATCAATGGGAACTAATGAAAAACTATTGCACCACCGTGTAATATTATCATTCACTTTTCCAAAATCGAGAAATGGGATTTGATAACGCAGCGAAAGTGCTTGCAAATCGCCAGGATTTGGTGTATATCCTCCCTGATTTTGAAACTGAGAAAACAAGAATTCAGTATTTGGATAATGTTGTTGAATCCAACGTATAACACCCTCAAAAACAGCAACTTCATCGGGTGTGTCTGTTTTTTCATTTGCACCACTACCAAATATTACTAAATCAGGTCTCGGTCCTTCTGCTCTTGTAAATAATTCCGGATATAATTTTTCCCAGGTTTCACCCCTTTTATTGCCATTTAATTCTGGGTCAGGCTCAAGAGACAAATTACAGTATTTTGCTAAACCCGAATGAGCTTCTCCAATACACGAACCATCTGCAGCCATAAAATTTAAACAAATTTTATTAGCTGGAAGATTAAATTTACGCATTAGTTCAAGTTTTAATCGTCCTGCATAACTAAAAAAATGTCGCCATTGACCAAAACATCCTTCAAGCTCAGGTCGACCAGCCTTTACTGCATCAAAAAGACCTTCGGCAAGTGGATATTTAAATGTTTTTGAAGTTATATCTTCATCGTACAAATACATTGAAGGATTGGCACTCCCTCTATCAATACTTGAACCCATTACAATAATATGTATTGATTCTCCTTTCCATAGTTTTTGAATTGTTCTGGGGATATTGCGATAATATGGTGTCATATCACGAGCAGAAATATCAGGTAAAGAAGCATTTCGTACCGTAGTTAGGCTGGGTGAATAAATCCAAGCACTATTTTTGGCATCTGCATTTTCAATTTCAATTTGAATTCCAATTGTATTTAAATCACTTGAACTCGATTTATTTCCGCTACTTAATTTTCCAAGAATTTCCGCATTCTTAATTTTTAAAACTATAGCACCATTAGCATTCACTTTTGCAATATATTCTTTAGCCACCACTAATTCTCCTCTTGCATGCTTAGTAAATAATCTGTCATCCTTCATACCAAGTATCTTTGGACTCCAACTGCCATCTTCACTATCAATTTTCATCAGTTTAATCTTAGCATGAAGCGTATTTGCATTCGATTGAAACCCTCTAATTACTAAACTAATATAATCGCCATGTGACAAACTGGCTTCAGGTAAAGTAAAAAATTGCCAAATTTTTTTCCCGGGTTTAATTGCCACCATATTGTGAACACTGTAAGCCGGTCGAATAGAATCGGCAACGTGAGATTCACGCACTACCTCTATATCACCCCAAGCATCGGTGTTCCAAAATGCAACATTGTGGGATGAATAACTGTTAGCAATCCCATTGCGATGATTGACAAAAGAATGAAAATCGAAATCGGGATTCAACAATAGATTTTTGGTTTCTACTTTGTTTGCTGAAAAAACTTTTTGATTTCCCGTCAAAACCAAAAAAGCGAGTAATATATAAAATCCTTTCATTTCAATTATTTTTTTTCAAAATATAGCAATTGATCAAGGTTGACATTCAGTTGATGAGTTTTCCCACCTTGCAGAATTTTTCCATCAGCAGTTTTCCATTTCCCTTTTGGTAAAATAACTGTTCTACTTGTTGTCTCCTGTAGCATTGGCGCAACTAAGAGTTTATCGCCTAACATAAACTGGTCAATAATATTCTCAAAACCCTGTTCTGGAAAAACAAATTCCATACTTCTCATAATTGGTTCACCGGTTTTGGCTGCTTCATGTGCCAATTGCATGATGAGTGGTGTAAATTTAGTCCGCAACGCAACTGACTTTTTTACAGCATCTAAATGAACTTTGTCCAGGATTCTCCATGGAGCAACCGAAAATTGCATCATAGGCATTAATGCATGACATTGTGCTGAACGAACTATCAGGTTCTGGTTTAAGGTAGATTCATCCAAAAACGAAGTAAATAACCCACCTCCAATCATATCCGGACAAGAAAATGTATGACCGCAAAGACCTTCAAGAATCATGTTAGGAATCAAGGTATTCAAATCTTTCCAAGAGTGTTCTTTATCATGAAGTCTTTGTACTAATGGTTGACCACCCATTTTCCAGCAAGCCCTGTATTCATTTAACGGAAAGCGCAAACCAAACTGGGCAAACAATTCAGCATGTCGATTTGGAGAAGCATCCTCCATACTTAAACTATTCGATGGGTAAAAAGGAAAATCAGCGGCATCAAACTTAAAACCATCTACACCATACTCTTTTACTAAATAGTCTAACTGCTGATTGAACCAATCCACGGCAGCTGGATTTGAAAAATCTAGTTCGGCAGATTGACCATCCCACCATTCAATCATAATTGGCTTAGATTGTGATTGCCAAGTATCGTTTTGCGATTTTCGTTCCAACAATAAGGCTTTTGATTTCTTTAAGCTATTATAAATTAGGGTTTGGTCGGCGCTTACAAAGGGGCATACCCATAACATTACTTTAAATCCCATAGCATGTAAACGGTCTATCATCAACTTGGGATTAGGGAATCGACCTGGATGAAATTTCCACAAACCATAGTCTTCTTGCCATGTATCGTCAATCATTATAACGCCTGGAGGAAATCCATTGTCGATAATTCCTTGTGCGTATTTCAGCACATCTGCCTGATTTTGATTCCAGGTAAGTTCAATCCATGTATTATACTGAGGGCGGAAAAACAGTAAACTATCCGGCATTTTACCGCTGGCAGGGAAGTATTTCTGGCGAACATAACGTTGTACTTCAGCTAGGGTATTTCCCTGTTTTCCGGTCAAAACTTGTTTGTATGGGTCAGAGATGATTATTTCATTTCCTTTATAATCGAATTTATAAGGTTGTTCGCTCCACACAAAACGACCTTTACTCGTAAGAATTAAAGGCTGAGTTTGATTATTTTTATTTATTCCATAAAAATCCATAGAATAATCATCTGAAAACGGCATGAGTGAACCATTATTTATAACTCCAGCCCACACTTTCTCACCTTCCAAAAGAGATATTTTAGTAATTTGAGGTTTCTCTTGTGCATTACTGCTTTGTAAAGACATAATCGAACAAGCAATATAAATTAAATAATTTTTCATGATTTTTGTTTTATGTGATTCAATATTAATGGATTATATAAAATAGTTAATTGTAACGTTTTTCAATTTGTAGATTCAGGCAAGCTAATTCACTTTAAATTAATCGGATTCAATAATTCAACAGGTTGACACCACGAATTTTCCCCATCGCACACCCCATTTAACAAATGAGTTATCTTCTTATTCTGAACGAATAGTTGAGGTCTCTCACGTCGTACGCAATGTATAACTTCTCCATTGTTTGTTTCTATATCATGATTATATGCAATTGTGTCATTGTCAATTTTCCAGTTATTAATTCCATTGTCTGATATAAAATGGGCTCCCCAACGCTCATGTCCTGTTATTTTTCCTTCATTGTCCTCGCATATAAAGTGGTATTTCCCGCCCATTTTGAAAAGATAAAAGTCTTCCAATTTGGCATTCCTCCAAACATTGTCGTTTGCTAATTTATATGGTCCTTTATAACTATTTGCAACTGCTATTTTTACTTTTAAATTCTCATCCCTGTACATCAACTTTACCGTGCCATTTGGTTCTACCAACAATGCAGGATTATTCGATTCTTCACTTATAATTGGTTTATCACATCTGATCCATGGTCCTTCAATATTTGTTGTCTTAGCAAAACCTATCCTTCTCGTTAATTTGGCATCACTTTGACGATGAGTTGTAAAATCTGATCCAATGTAAAACAAAACATATTCATTGCCAATTTTATGAATAGTTGGATTGTGAGCCATGTTTGAATCCCAGTAAGAGCTGTCGCGCTCACCAATTACGACTTCCCTGAAAGTAAAAGGACCCATAGCCGAAGAAGATGTTGCCCTTACAATTTCAGATTCTTTAAAATAATCATCTGGAAAATTATTCTTTTTAGGCCAACGAGATGCAAATAAGTGGTAGGTAGAACCAACTTTTATTATGGAACCTCCCCACACCCAATATCCCGCCATCTTAAATCCACTTTCTGACGGGATAGGCTTAATGCTGTCAAATAAAGATTTACTGCTGACTTCACTTAACATCGTCAGTTGTATAATTATCATGCAGAAAACGGAAAATTTTATTTTCATTTGGATTAATATTGAAATTAATAACTATTTTAAAATATCAACTTTAAGTAATCATCAGTTATTACGTTGAATACAATTTCGCAACACTATGGAAATCAAATATATAAAGAACACCTGAATCATATACAACCAAGCTCTCCGATAGTAAATGGCACATAGAAGATGGATTTTTAATCGACAAACAATCACGAGTTTCTAACAGATACCAGCGAAAATATGATTCGATTGGCAATGATTAAACTTCGGCTAAATAGACTTTAACTTTATTTTTTTATTGGTTTTTTAATTTCGCTTAATATTATTTACATGGCTAAGAATATATTCCGGTTGCTTACCATCAGTCAACTTTACATTCTCAAACTTTATATTTTCAACATTTTCAACACTGATTTTCGACATGTTTGGCAATTGGATATTCTTAAAACTGACATTTTTAATATAATTCTCCGTTTGTTTAAATCCTTCTATAAAAATGACCGGTTTTTTTACATCTGCATTTTTCATGTTCAGGTTAAAAAATTCAAACTTCTTTAACACGGTTATACTTTTCGCTGATGCGCCATCGTTGTTATAAGGGACTGAAGTGATAATTTTAATAAGATTTAGATTACAATCCCTTACTTTTAATCCAACTATATAACCACCACGAGCTGTAGTAGTTTTCACTTGGAGTCCAAACCATAAATTACCAATCTCACAATCGCTTATTATTACATTTTTAATACCACCCGAAATTTCGCTTCCAATAGCCACACTATGACCTTTTTGGAAATTACAATTTGAAATGAAAACATTTTCACAAGGTCTGTTTACTACATTTCCCTCAGGATTCTTTCCTGATTTAATAGCAATACAATCGTCTCCTGTTGAAAATGAACAATTAAAAATATATGAATTAATTGACGAATCTGGGTCAATTCCATCTCCATTTCTAACTGAACTAAATATGTTTAATCCATTGCAAGTAACATTTTTCGAATAAGTGTAATGAATTGTCCAGCAAGGTGATTCCTCAATTGTCAATCCTTGAATATTGACGTTTTCAGCATTCATAATGCAAATCAATCGACCTCGCCCTCTCTCACCATGAACTTCGCTCATGGCATTACCCAAAGGTTGACCACCTCCCGATATTTTCCCGTAGCCTCTGATACTGATGTTTCTCACATTGTATTTTCCAGTAGCATCTAACTGTCCAGCAGTAATCAAACTGGCATAAGTTTGTACTTCCCAACCTTCAAAACGTGTTTTTATCAACGGGGAATAATCAATGGAATTATTACTGCCTTTCAAAACCCCTCCTTTAGCAATATAGAGTGTCATATTACTTTTTAGAAATAATGCACCACTTTCAAAAATACCTTCGGGAATATAGACAATTCCACCATACGAACAGGCATCAATTGCTTTTTGTATCGCTTGAGTATTTAAGTTCCCATCCTTTGGGATGGCACCATAATCAAGTATATTAAAAACAGCACCACTTTCTTTTGTCTTAACTTTCAATACATTACTATGTGATGAAAATTTGCCATCTGCATTATTCGTAACAACAGTAACTAAATATGTTTGATTTGATTTAAGTCCATTTATAGTATAGTTGGTTATTTTTGAACTTCCAACACATTGCTTATTCACATAAATATCGTAACGGTTAATTTTATCGGAGTGTTCCGGTTTTTCCCATAGTAAAGTAATTGTTTTGTCTGTTTCAGTTTCTGGTGGAGAAATAAGATTTTGAATTGAATTAACTCCAGCACAATAGACAACGGTTGCAGTAATTAAAAAGAAACTGGAAATAAGTAATCTAAATACATTTAAATTCATTTTCTAAATTTTAATTTTATTGTTCTAATAATATTTCAATGGTTGAGTTTTTAATATTAATCAAAAAGTTTTATTGGAATTCTCTCAGTACTATTTTCTTAGTAAATACATATCTGTCAGAAACAAGTTCTACTATATAAATTCCTGTTTTCAAATTGAAATCATTTAGTTGTATTTTAGAACTAACTGCCTGCTTATCTTTGCTATATAAAATTCGGCCTAGCAAGTCTGTGATTAATATTTTATATGTTTTCCCATCGGTTATATTATCAGAATGAATGATAATATAATCGTTTGCTTGGTAACAATTAAAAAGCACATTAATATTTTTGGTGATTGAATTTGTTATAGATAGATCATAATATTGCTTTGCTATTAAAATCTTTGAAGTATAAGGTTGTAAAGTAAGATTTTTAGTATAAAGAATACCTTCCATAGTCATATATTCAGAATCTAAAGGAACGGATTTAACTGTATTAGTAGCATTTACCTCAAATCTCGCACAATCGTTAATATCTATATTTGAGATATTTGCTTCATAAACTTCTATATTATCAATATAAGTAACACCGGCATCCTGAATAATTGATATTTCCCAACTAGCAGAGGCTTCTACTTTTGGTGCTTTTAATAAGAATTCATGATTTTTTTTTAAAATGCCAAAAGATCGTTTTTGAACTTGCAAAAGACTACCCCAAGGTGAGTTGGTTTGTCTGAAAGTTGCACCGACAATTCCATTTTCTGTAGTCCCTAACGTAGTGAATCGAAGAATATAATTTTTTTTTGAACTGACTGGTCCAATGGGGGCATACATTAAAACATAATTATTATTGGAAGCAGGCGGCGAATTAATTGTCAATTTCATTGATCCAGGGCCGGTAATTTTACCCGTATTATCCCATCCAATAGTATGATAAAATGGTGATGAATAACTGCTAATATATGTGTTTGATTCAAATTCCCCTTGTGGATATAGATTTCCAGACGCTATGCTATCAATTATATAAGAGGGCATTGATTTAATTAGTTTTCCGGTATGTTCATAACCTGAAACTGATTTCCATGCATCAAAAGATAATGGTCGAGAAATAATAAAGGGACTGTTTTTATCGTTTCGATACATATAACTAAAACCCAGTTCGTTAGGTAAGTGGTAGTAATTATTATTCACAATGCCGACTTTTGAAAAACTTTGAGAAATAATTGAAGGTGTTGGATAATTTAATCCTCTATCTGCAAATTCACAACCTTTTTGAGAAATGGATGTTGAAAAAAAAATGTTGTTTTGAATATTCATGTTTGTAATATCATTTCCACCATTTATGGGTTCAGAACCATCATTGGGCCATCTGATTAAATCTAAACAAGCGCCTATATTATAAAAGGTGTTTCCTGTCATTGTAATATTTGATGGGCTATTGTTATGACTTCCAAAATTGCCAACTATATTATATACTGTATTATCAACTATATTGACATTGTTCACAATATTATCCATATAGATTCCACGTGCTTTGGGAACAGTTGCACCAGCAGCACCGTGAACATTGCCAATACCATTTGAAATAATATTTCCTTGAACTGTTCTGTTTTTCCATATCTTTACAGGTAGTCCACCATTCCAAGTATAAATTCCTGCTCCATCATCTTTATTAAGGCAAAAATTATCAACCACATTGTTTTTAATTAATATATCATTTCCTTTAAATTCTATTCCAAGATATCCAACATTTTTTATGGTATTGTATTCAACAACTCCACCATTCATGGCATTAATATATAACGCATTATACATTCCATCGTTATTTTCACCCATACCGGCGTACAACCCTGTATTCGTGATTAAATTATTTCTGATAGTACAATAACTACTGAAAGATGTGGACTTAGTGCTTATAGAAACGCCGTTATTTAAACTATTTGAAACAGTATTATTGTTGAATTGAATATCGCCTGACATATTATTAAACTTCACATTGCAAACGCCAGACAAATTAAAATCACAATTTTCAACACTTAATGAGATTACATTTTCCGCATAAATTGCATTTGAGTTTGCACCTTCAAAAGAGATATTCGAAATTTTTATGTAGTTGTTCGCATTGATAGTTATCAACTTGTCTATGGTTGAAGATTTGATATTCAAATTAGATGGAGAGCTTGAGTAATACATTCTAAATTTTTGACTTGATTTATCATAACACCAGTCTCCATCAATAGATAAAGTTGAAGGGTGATTTTGTATGAAATATCCTGACAAATCGACCAATGGATAAATACCATCATCCATAAAACTTATTGTATTTTCTAAATGCGAGGTAATAGAATATTTACTTATGACCCAATTATTCTTCCTTACTACTATTTCGCCACCAGACCAATTGGGTGTATTTGTTAATTGATTATCAACAATCTGATTTGTGGAATGACTTTCAAAAATAGAATAGCCTTCATTTTCTGCTGTAAATTTAGGATACCTGCCTATAGGTTGAACTTTACCGTTAATTTCAACACACTTAATATTATTCCCATTGTTTGAGACAGTAGTTTCATATATATTATTCCCCAATGAAGCCCAGCCTGACAAGGTACTAAAACCAGAAATAATTGGTTTTTGACCCGAACCATAGGAACTTAAAACAATTGACTTAATGCTCGTACCTGACTTATTGACTACTAATGAACCGTTAAACGTGTCACCACACTTAAAAAGAATTGAATCTCCGGGTAAGATATTGACAAAAAAAGAATTTAATTTGTCAAGGGTTTTCCATGGTGTGGAAGAGTTTTGGGCTTGAATATTTGTTCGGGAATCATCACCTTCTTTTGATGAAAGGTAATACTTTGTTTGTGCATTAATATAACAACTTATTACTAATAACAGCGTTAATATTATACTCAAAAAGGAAGATTTGTTAGTATGAATATTTACATTTGAGATTTTCATGCGTTCATTTTTTTATAGTTATTGCATGAAACTCCCAATATATATATTAGCTTTTGAGTTAAACGCCTATTTAAATGCCCCTTTCATATATAATAATCCTCCAAGCGTCTAAAGTTAAATTTCAAAAACTGATTTCTAAAAGAAATATTGATTAAGTTGAATAGCTAATCTGTTTTCTTACTTTTTCTTCAATCTATACATTTTTTACACTTAGCTGAAATTATTTAAGAGCCATAAAATTCAATTTGTCAATCATAAACTTTCCTATTTTAGAAGTAGAAGAACTATTCAGAACATTATAAAGTTACTGCGAAAGTAGTGCCTCTTAACATATCGCCAAGATAGATTTCAAAAATATAGCTAGTACCAGTGGTTAAGTTTGTTATGATTTTATTTGCTGTACTTATTTCAATATCAGTTAAATTAATTGCAACTCTATTTTCAGTTCCTTCTTCATAGAAAACAATTTTTGATACTGGCTTATAATCAAGCCATTTTAACAATACCGTGCTGGTTGAAATATCAGTTGCAGCAATATTGTAAAAGATATTTTCTGTTGCAGTTTTAAAGGTGATAGTCAAATATTTCGAATCTTTGAGTTTGGAATCTTTACTAACTGCCTTTATTCGTGCAGAATACCTTGTTTTGCTCCATAAATCGGAAAATGAATAATGACTAACTTCATCGAGAGGAATAACCACTAATTCGTTTGTAAAGAGCAAACTATCCTTACTTAATTCAAGCGAATAACTTGCGTTTGAAATGGGAGTCCAGTTTAAACTGATGTTATTTTCAATCACTGTTCCTGCAAACAAAGCTGGTGCAAAAAGCCTATCGGGCGGAGTAATTGTTTCTACTTCATCGGTTTTACAAGATTGAAGTAATTGGAACGCCAAGAGTATACAAACAATCGACCTAAATATATTTAATTTTGTTTTTATCATAATTCTTTTATTTTTAATGTAATTTTTTCTGATTATCCATATTATCAAGGAATCTGATCGTTATTCAATATCCCATTACTCGTATTTATAATATCTGATGCAATTGGATACAAATGGTTATTTTTTAGAGGATCGTATCCGTGAGCAATCTGTTCCATAACAACTTTGTAATAGTTACTGCCTTTCAGCCAGCTCCTATAATCAGCTGTCCATCCTACCTGTTGTGTGCCTGGTATTCGATAATCAGGATTTAAAATGGATATCGTTTCCCCATCATCATTATACTTCCAATAAATATAAATAGGAACATCTATTCTTTCATCGTAAACAATTTGTCGGCATGCCTCTTTCATTTCCGCAATTTTTGAACCCAGCTTATTCCATCTTATTAAATCTTGTTTCCGAAGCATTTCTCCACCAAATTCCCATCCTCTTTCATTTACAATGGCTTCAAAAAAACTATTTTTACTGTTGGAAACTGAATCAATATAAGTACTCACTTTTAATGACCACATGTCAGTACTAAATGCGCGTTGACGAACTTGAGTTAGAGCTTCTTTGGCTGCAGCTGTTGGACCATTATTTATTTCATTTTCAGTTTCAGCATACATCAACAGAATATCACTATAGCGCATAATAGGGAAATTTACACCTGTGTAAACAGCATTTTTCAAATCACCGCCCATTGATGGAACTATCCAATTTCGTCTAAACTTTGTTGGTGACATATTATAGCCCGAATTTAGCGATTGTTTACCGAGTGTACCGGAATTACTATAACTATATAATTCTGCCGACACATTGCGGCGAGTATCAAGCTTATCGAATGTGTAAAAGTAGGAAAGCGGTACTTTTATCATGCCAAGACCTCTACCATATTTTGGGTCGGCAGGGCTGGTTGAAAATGGCATACCAAAACTATAGCCGAGACGACCACTATACAATCGGCCAAAAGCTATTTCAAACATATTTTCGTTATAAGTCAAATCTTGAGTATAAGTATGAAGATTTTTAAATACATTCGTAAAATTTGGATTTAATTTGTGTTTACCATTTTTTATAATTTCCATACACTCTGTATTTGCAATTTTATAGTATTCTTGCCAATATCTTCCGCGTTTTGTTTCGAGTGTTTTATTTCTTAATGAATATCCGGCATAGGCTAATGCCATTCTGGCGCGTAATCCTTTCACAAATCCTTTATTCACACGTTCGGCTGTATGAGTTTCTGTCATCCAAGGAATGTAACCTTCAATGCTAGACAAATCATTTATAAGAAACTCAAAAATAGAGTCTCTGTCTGTTTTAGGCAAATTAAAATTGTCACCTGCCTGAGTTGATTTTGTTTTAAATGGCACATCACCCCAAATACTGATTAATTCAAAATAATTCATTGCCCTCAGAGTAACTGCTTCACCGTACAATTGATGTGCTGCAGCAGCATACTCACCATTCCAAATTGGGCTTTTCGGTAGGTTGTCAATGGCAATATTCGACATTTCTATTGACTTATAAAACGTATTCCAAATCTCTTTTATATACTGATTACCTGGAGTAGCCGAATAATGTGCCATATTATTCACAGAGCCATCATCACTTTGCGAAAATGTTACCTCTATATCATTGTCTATTTTTGTAAACATCAATATAAAATCGTACATGTAAATACCCGTAAATTGATTATAAATAGCATTTACATTTTTTGTAGCAAAATCGAGATTGGTAAAAGCTGTTTTCTCTGTAAAGATAGAGTTGGAATTTGTTTGAAGGAAGTCATTGCACGAAGCTACTATGCAAACTATCAACACTACCGAAATATATTTAATTGCTTTTTTCATAATATTTTTTTAAAATTCTAAATTCAAACCTACATTAAACGAGCGACTTCTTGGATAAGCAGAATAATCAACACCTGGAGTTAATGGCGTAGAACGTTGTGTGTCAACTTCGGGGTCGTAACCTGAATAATTTGTCCAAGTTACTATGTTATATAAAGTGCCATAAAATCTTAATTGCGAAAGACCTAACACTTTCAGGACATTCTTCGGAAGCGAATATCCTATGGTCAAATTATTAAAACGTAAAAAGGATCCATCTTCAATTGCCCATGAGTGTAATGTGCCACTCATCATATTAGAAGACCAAATTGTGGCATTCTTATTCATTTCGTATAATTGAACAGGGTCACTTATAATTTTGCCAGTTTCTTTACTAATATACATAAATCGGTTATCAGAATTAAAACTGTCCAAAATATTTCTAAATGTTCTTGAAGAAAGTTGCGTTGAAAATTGAATTTTATTAGCATTATAAATGTCATTTCCATAAACCCAATTAAAAAAAGCTGATAAATCAAATCCTTTATATTGCGCAGTAAGATTGAAACCTCCAATATGCAATGGATTTGCATTTCCAATAACAACTTTATCTTTAACATCTACTATTCCATCTCCATTTTGATCTTTAAGTTTTAACATGCCTGGATTAAAACGATTAGTAAGAGGTCCAATTAATGAACGATCATCTGGCACTCCGGGTTTTAAAGTATAAGTGCCATTTGAATAAGTAAAGTCATCAAAACTATACATTCCATCAGTAACATAACCATACATTTGCCCAATTGGACCGCCTTCTTTAATTAGATAATCGCCTGTAGGGCCTCCACTGCCAGTCCAGTTTGACGATTGTTCCCATTGTTTGCTATCGCCCAGTTTGTCGATCCTGTTTTTATTAAATGCTATGTTAAAGGATGCTGATACCCTAAAGTCTTTTTTTTCAATAATAACTCCATTTAAAACTATTTCAATCCCGTTATTGGAAGTTTGCCCGATATTTTGCCACTGAGTATTATAACCGGTACTGGAAGGTATCATTGCTTGTATCAAAAGATCTCGTGTTTTATTTTGATATATTTCTAACGAGCCAGACAAGCGTTGTTTGAAAAAACTAAAATCAAGTCCTAAATTTTGAGTAATTGTTGTTTCCCATTTAAGTTTGGGATTTGAAAGGATAGGTATTGGAGTAAGAAAGTTTGTTGGTGAAGACTCGCTTCCATTAGCAAACCATGTATCTGTTTTTACATAGAAAACTTTTTGCCATGCATTATCTGAAATTCGGTTATTGCCAGATTCACCAAAGCTGGCACGTAGTTTAATATCACTCAACCATTTATCTTTTGCTGCTCTTAAAAAATTTTCATCCGAAATACGCCAGGCTAAACCAAGCGATGGAAATAAACCCCACTGATATCCAGGGGCAAATTTACTTGAACCATCTGCACGTAAAGTGGCATTGACCAAATACTTCCCTTTATAATCGTACATAATACGTCCAAAAAAGGAAGATGTCTTATTATCAGGATTATCAGCTGTGAGTATTGGATCAGGTGTGCCAAGATTCATCATACTCAAAGCACTTATAGGATCGATATATTTGGGAAAATATTTGGAGGAACTAGTTACATCAATAGTTTTGTAGTAATTTAATTCCTCACCTATCATCACATTAATGTTATTCCCAGGTAAAAAGTCCCTTTTTACATAG
This sequence comes from Bacteroidales bacterium, assembly GCA_038329115.1. Classification (GTDB taxonomy): domain Bacteria; phylum Bacteroidota; class Bacteroidia; order Bacteroidales; family Paludibacteraceae; genus Paludibacter. The sequence continues at coordinate 910 of JBBQMQ010000046.1, read as the reverse complement.
TTTAAAATATTAGCTAATTTATAGCTGCTAATAGCTGTTTTTTGAATAGAGGCTATGGGTTGTCCTGCATAATTAAATACATTCCACGTATTGATTCCATAATATCGATTATTCGTATTATCTCCATATTGTGTTCCAAATTCAAAACGATAGTTTAAATCTTTAGTAAACTGAATTGATGCCGAAGCATTGAAATTAAAAGACAAACTCTTCGAACGGCGGAAATCATCATTTGTTTGTTTTACCGGATTTAAAACATACTGTGAAGCCGCTTCATAATCACTTGTTGTTAAGCTATAATCAACATATTCCATTAATCCATTAATTGGTCTATATTGAAGAGCATCAGCCAATCTGCCATTTGCAGAAGTCCCTGCTCCTTCAATGTATGCATCAGACATTCGGGTATTTAAGTCAATAGTTAACCAGTTATTAATTTTATTAGTCGTTTTTGCCGAAAAGTTAGTTCTATTAGTTCCTGAACCCAACATTATTTCTTTATCATCATTACGGGTCAGACTAATATTGTATTTTGATGTTTTGGTTCCCCCTGTAACTGATAAATTATTATACATGCTTGTGCCTGTTCTACCAAATACTTCGTTTTGCCAATCAGTACCAGCCATGTGCTTATATATATCCATATCCACTGCTGCACCAAAATACCGATCAAAAAACATATCTTGAGTAAGTTCTCGTTGATACAATACATATTCATAAGGATTTAGCACATCAAGTGTTTTGGTAATTTGCTTCATTCCATAATACATGTTGTAATTAACTTTTGCCTTCCCTTCAAAACCACCTTTTGTAGTTATCAGAATAACGCCATTAGCGCCGCGAGCTCCATAAATAGCAGTAGAGGAGGCGTCTTTTAAAACATCGATAGTGGCAATATCTGTAGGGGCAA
>JBBQMQ010000045.1:0-14611 GCA_038329115.1 Bacteroidales bacterium | reverse complement strand
AGTCGTAAACTATAAAAAGAATTGCTGATGATTTCGCCCGAAACAGCGATTGTGGAGGGAAATTCAGCAGGTTTTTCTTTCTTTATTTCAAATACCTTATATCCTACCGAAGGAATATTTTCGGCATAAATTCTGATAAATTTCTTTCCTCCTTTGCTGATCAATTGACTGGTTACTTCCTTTTTTGTTTGAAGATCAATCACTTTGACCGGATAATCACCTTCCCATACTAAGTCAGCTACATCATTTCGATTCCAGCTCAACGAATTAAATACGAAAAAACGCGGATTGGATGATTGGCTAATTTGATTGCCCAATATTTTAACAGAAAGGTTTTGCAGCGTATCTACATAATTGCTAAGGTTCTTTTGAAGATTAATCTGCCAAGCGGGTCTTTCCTTCATAGACAAGGGGCTGTCGCCTGTCCAGTCGTGCTCCCAGTAATAACCAAACGAGTCCCACGCTTTATTTTTTGCATCAATCAACTTGTCAGCAAAATGCGGATTTTTCAAACTTACAACTGTCGCCAGTGCCTCTGCGCCTCTGAGCTTCTCGGTGGAACGTCGCATTTTAGCTGTGGTTTCGTTCATCGAAGCTGTCAAAACATCCCATTCATTACCGTAAGACACCGATTCAGAAGGCAATTTAGGATAGTTTTTTTCAACATCTTTAAAAAAATCTTCCAACACCGAAACGCGAACATTTCTGGTGGGTGTGGTTCCATTTTTAGCAACCTGAATAAACTCCGGTGAAAGATAAGTTGCAAGGTCGTCGTGACCATAACCATAAGCGGCAGCAGAATTATACGGATATTTCGAGTTCGGCGAAACGGTGTCGCACATCGCATCGAGACGGGGAATCATACTCCCAATCTCTTTCACCGCATTTTTCGATTTCATTGTGGTACGCAATTCGGCATATCCACCCAAAGGAGCAGTTTTCCTTTCATCGTACATGTACCATTTCATAAGCACTGATGAACCATCCAGTCCAGTATAATTGTACAATTGATGGCGGCGGTTAGCACGGTATTCATAACTCATTTGGCTTCCGTAACCGCCTATGCCATACCAACTGTATTTTGCACCCGAGCCGGCCCAGATAGAACTCATCCCAAGCGTTATGGTATTATTTTCCATGGTTCCTGCCATCCGAAAACGGAGACCGTCAATTCGCTCGATTTGGCCAGCATAATACATTCCACGAATGGCTGCTTCAGTAGGCATTCCACCATAGCAGTTTACGAGTGCATGCAATGGAACACTTATATGACCTGATTTAATCGCAGAAATTAACCGTTCAAATTGCTTTGGTGTGCGGCTTTTTTGATAGGCTTGCATCCAATAGCTTCCATCACAGTTAAAACGTGCCTGAAAATCGTCGGGATTTGTTTTTGTAGAATCTATTTTTTCTAAGTAATAATCGAGCATGTGAACGAATGCCGAGTCGTAACCTGCTACGTTGGCCGTCCACATAAAATCGGTATGGTCGTCGTTGGCCAGATAGATTTTCTTTTTTTGGGCAGAAAGGCTCATTATCAGAAATAAGAGAGCAAGGGAAATTGTTGATTTTTTCATTTGGATATGATTTTTATATCTGCCCCCTAACCCCCTAAAGGGGGCATAAGACAGGTACATTTGATTTTTTAACTTTTTTTTATCAAGAAAAAAAGTAAGTAGGTTTGGGCAAAGCCCATTTTATTTAAATTTATTGTACATTATGCGGATAATCATAAATTTTATTATCACTCCATAACTCCCCTTAATTTTCTTTTTGTCCGTCTAGTATTCCCCTCCCGATAGCGATCGGGATAAACAGGGGGCTAGGGGGCAGGGGGTTGGGGGGCTGAGTTATTTTACTTCCGTAACTTTTCCGCCCACCACAAAAGTATCGGTGATGTTTAGCTTTTCGGCAAGATAATACGCCATATAATTAAAGGGAATCATGTTGTGTAATATGGAGAAATTTTCTTCCACTTCGGGTTCCTCAACAGTAATGACGTGTGCCCCAGAGGCTACAATCATTTCAGTTAATTTTTGAGCGCGTTCGTAGGATTTTCCTTTTGAAAGAATGTTGATAACAATGCTATCGGCAGCCGTTTCTTTTGGACCATGGTCATATTGTGCCATGCTCATACCATTGAAACACAGCTTTGTGCTTTCGCTCAATATTAAAGCCGATTCGAATGCTGTGGCAATATTTGGTCCGCTACCAATGATGTAAATTCCGTGTATTTTCCGGGTAGTAATCAAATCATACACTTCATTTGCCATATTTTGGCCAATTCGTTCATATACAGGCATTTTATTTATCATTAATTCGAGCGGCTTCTGCATATCAAAACCAAAGCCTTTGAAAAGTGCCAGCAGAGTGTTGATATAGGTTTTAGAAGAAGAATATTGCTCATCGCCAGCCAATAAATCTATTGTTTGCGACACATTGGAACGATTACTCAATGCATTTTTTGGATAATTGGTGATGGCTATGTATTTTTTAAACAAAATGCTACACCAAAGCGCCTCACTGCTTTTACCCGACTGCGAAAGAATGACTGCATTCTCAGGCTTAGTAGTTGGACTGAGGTAATTGTAATATTCCGATGCCATTTCTGGTTGAATATTTATTCCCATGTATTTAAACGCCAAAGGGGCAAACCACGACGAACCCATTCCTAAATACTGAACACCAAGGGGTAAAGTATAGGAAGGTGTTTTGTAAAGAAATTCAATTGCTTTCGCTGGAATTTCATTGATTTCGGCAAGCATTTTTGCACTCATAATCTATTATTTTAAAAGTATTATTTATTTTTATTCCTTAATAACTAATTCAAAATCGTCAAAATTTGTATCAACATCAATTAAATCGCGCGATTCACCAACATAAAACGAGGCCGCTTTTCCTTCGCCTTTTCCAATAGCTTCGCCGTGGGGAACATCTTTGAGCATGGTAAAAAAGCTAACATCAGCATCGTTGTGCTTAACACGTAATGTTACAAAATCATCTGCCGTAACGGTTTTATTTTTAATTTTCACATCCAATTCATCCTTCATGCAAAGAGCGACCACCAAGTACAACGGTTTTGTGTTCGGGTCTCCAATCAACAAAAAATCTTCGTTATCGGGGTGCGTTCCAAACTCGGATAAATCCATTCTGTTTACCGTGATAAACATCAATTTATGTGGGCCAGATCCTTCGCTAGAGCTGTAAATAGGGTCAACCAAGGTTTGACCGGCTTTTGCAACCAGATTTTTGGTATCGGGCGAAATGCGAATGATCAGATTTCTTTTTTCCAAATCCTGCATTACAGCTTTGGTCATTTCAATTGGACGAAGAATTATGGGTTGTTTCATATTTTCTATTTTGAGATAGGATGTACTTCTTTTTGCTTTTCAACAGACAATAACAACGAACCGATAATGGCCAATCCAATGCCAATTAATTCGATTAATCCAAGTTTCTCCCTTAAAAATGTAAGTGCTAAAACAATCGTAAATACAGGTTGCAATGCTCCAGCAATGGCTGTAACTTTCGAAGCTTTCCCTTCGGCACTATAAGCCGCAAAACTAGCCAGCACGCCTAACCCATTAAGCATGCCGGCCAACGAGCCCACCCAAAGCGTTTGTGTGCTAAACTTGAAATCGATGAATCCAAAAACCACAAACCCGATAGAAATAAGAACCGAAGAAAGTATAAAACTCAAATACGACCACTCGGTGGATATATAATTAGTTGTAACTTTTTGAGCTGCGCTGAACAAGCCCCAAAAAACCAAAGCGATTAAGGCAAATATCAACCAAAGCTTCAAACCTAAGTTGCTAAAAAACAGACTTGGATTATCGAAAATTTGAGATTGACCAGAAAGCATAATGATAGCCGGAACGACCACCAAAATACCGATACCATTTAGCCAATGCATTTTTTCTTTGAGCACCAACATGGCTATTGCAATGGTTATCAAGGGATACAAATTAGTAACAGGAATCACCACCGCAGCCAGTCCGCCAACAGCAAATGACTGATAAACAGCAACATTTCCAACAATTGCCAAAATGCCGGCTATAATTCCCCAAATAATACCTTTGGGGTTGATGTCCGATATTTTACATTTCTTTATTACAAAAGGTATGGTAAACAACATACCGACAGTGAACAGCAAATGATTTTCGTACGGACTAATATCACTTGAAATAAACTTGGCTAAAATGCCCCAAACTCCCCAACAAAGGGCGGCAAGAATGGCATATACGAGCCACATTCGTTCTTGAAAATAGTTCTTCATCTTTTGTAATTTATTTTTTGATTACCACATACCACGGTCGTGCATTATTTTGGTATAACTATCCCCTTTCTTGATTCTATTGTTGATCTTCAAAACACGATAATTATCTAAAGGAATAGAACTGATTCCGCCTACACCACGAAGTTTTCCTTCCCATGATTTTTCGGGATGACTCCAGAGTCCTTCGCCATACAAGGTATTTGAACCAGCAATATCCGATACTACCATTCCGTATTTTTGCATGGCTTTAGCCACAACAATTTCTTCTGGTAATAAATCAAATTTAGACAAATCGAGAGTCGGATTTAACTGAATAACAGCACCTTCCGGAATCCCACCAATAATAAACCCATCAGTCCAGATTGCAGGATACACATGCTCCTGGTATGCATTTACACGTGTTGCACAAGCAAGTTTATGATTTATTTCACCAGAAACAACTTCGTTATACATTATTAAACCAGCAGTTGCTGGAACTCCTGCGGCTCTGCTTGGTCCGAAAAAGTGAATACTTTCGCCATTTTTGATTTTAAATGGTTTGATTGAAAAAACACCATCGCCGTCAATACTATACTTCATGCCCGTTTTCGAAGTCCAACTGCCATCACTGTTTTTGAACAAACCCCACATATCCCAAGCTATTCCATTTTTCCAATCGACCAAGGCACAGTGGGCATCTCCTTGAGGATCGGCCTGTGCTTCGAGAGGTATAGGTATAGGTTCTTTGTCGAACTCCTCACCATGTTCATAGGAATCACGCTTGGTATTCCATTGATTTTTCTCTTCTTTACTGAGTAAATATTTATTTACCACAAATCGGGGAGTCGTTTCATCTACATCATAAACAGGTATAGTCCACGACGTTAAATTTATTCTAAAAAAAGCGCCACTGTATTCCCGTTTTAACAATGCAATAAAATGATCGTTTTGAGAATCAATTTCGGGATTTTCGGGTATTGGCTGATTCCAAAAACTAGTTTCGGAGAAAAACCTTCGTTGCTGAACAGGTATTTTTTTATTACTTGTCGTTTCCTGCGCCCTCGTAGAAAAGCTTAAACATCCTATTGCAAAAAGGACGAATCCTATTCGTAACGTTTTTATTTGAAATTTAAAGAACTGTGTATTTCTCATTTTTGCTGTATATTGTTAATTCTTAAACAATGCGGCACTTCCCAATATTCCCGAATGTTCATCCAGTTCCGAAAGAGCAATTCTTACTTTGTAGCTTTTGTATGGCGGCAGAAAATCGATTTGGGTCAATTCATTCAAATAAGGCTTCATTCCTTTCGAAACACCACCACCGATAATAATCATGTCGGGGGCGAATAAGTTGATATAGTTATCGATGCCTGTTTTCAAATACCCTAAAAATTCAGACACAATTTGTTTGGCATCAGTATTTCCTTCTTGTTCCGCTTTGAAAATAGTTTGCACATTCAATTCCAGATTTGGGTACTTTTGTTCCCAGCCCAATCGTTTAGCCGAATCAACAATTCCGGTAGCCGAAACCAATGCTTCCAAACAACCTTCTTTACCACAATAGCATTTGAAATCGGTGTGACCCACACTGATATGTCCACCCATGTGGGCAAAAGGCAAGGCAGTTTCAAATTTCCCATTGGCAATAAAACCTAAACCAAGCCCGGTTCCCAAGGTGAGTACCAAAACGCGGTTTTGACCTTTGCCAATGCCATAAAGTGCTTCGCCAAGTGCCACTACACGGGCATCGTTATCGGCACGACAAGGCAGCGAGCTGTGCTTCTGAATATAATCAGCCAATGGATAATCTTCCATAAATTCGAGAAACCCATAGGTAGAATCAACCATCCCGTTGTCGAAAACAAAACCTGTAACACCAAATCCAACTCCCAAAATTGGAGATTGTACTTTTTGAGCAACCGCCTTTAGTTGGTCGATGCCCGAGTTAATTAGTCCCAAAAATCTATCCGAATCTTTCGTTTCGGTAGGCGAAATTATCATTTCCAACACTTCTCCTTTTTCCAAATCTACCAATCCAAGTTTGGTGCGCGTACCGCCTATATCAATGCCAATGGCTAATTTTTTCATATATATACAGTTTTCTTTTTAATTCAGGATTATTTTTTTTCATAACTAATCTACCCAAGCAATCAATACTTCGCTGAGTTTAAGTTTTAACATTATTTCGTTTCTATTTCTAATAAAATGGTCATTCTTGCAATTTGTTAATTTAAAGGAGTGCTTATTTCAAAACATGTTTCAAATCAGCAATATATACGCACCTTGTACCATTATCAGTACCATTAAAAACCACGTAGCGTCCTGTCCTGTCCCAAGCAGGATGCGCATCTACCCGAAACTCGAAATCAGTGATTTTAGGTAAAATGATTTCAGCGATATTCTGTTCTGTTTGCTTTTCAACATTGATAAGCCGAATTGGAGTTTTTCCATTATCCAAAGGCATTTCGCCCGAATATGCATCGGTAATTATAAAAGGCAAGCCCTTAGGATGATAGGAAGGATGGCCTGATCCAATTGGATAAACAGTTTTCATTCCTGTACCATCATATTTCACTGTAATGATTTCAATTCCTGGTTTTTCATCAACATTCAGATTCATCGAAAGATGTTCACCATCAGGCATCCAGTTTACATGATGACCACCTTTTGTCCATTGGTCATTTGTTATTGCAGTTCTTATATCCGCACCATCAGCACGCATAGTCAGAACAGCCCGTTGACGTTGTCCGTCAAGTTTAGGCAACCAATCAATAACCGTAAGCAGTCGGGTTCCCTGTGGATTCCATTTCACCTGAAAACAATAAAACTCAAATTTCTCAGGATTGGCTATCTTTATCGAAGGAACAGCTTGTTCGTAAAATTGGCTAATACTAACAATCATTTTGCTTTTTCCCGTGGCAACATCGGTAATGTAAATCCCATCATTATCAACAACTCCCTTATTCCTCGAATTTGCTTTATCGGGAATTACCACACCGTAACCAACCTGAGCGTATCGCGATTTTTCCAGGTTATAACTTGCCAGTTTTTTACCATCGGGCGAAACCATAAACACAGTGCCTTCCATTCGACGGGAAGCTCCAGTAAAAGGATTTAGTTTAGTCGCAAATCCCTTCCAATTTACTGTGTCCACATCGTTGTAATAAAGTTCTTTGTCTGTGTTTCCCCATTGAACATTGGCTGCCAGCTGCATTTCAAAGCCACACGATTTTGCCACCACACGCTCTTTACCTGTTTTTATATTCACTAGAATAACCTCTCCGAACTCTCCCGGTTTTGGAGATTTGGTTTCAGAAGGGAAACGAAATAAAGCTATATATTTTCCAGACGGGCTGATGGGCGATGTATCGAAAAATCGATGAATAACTCTACCTGTACAAATTTTTACTACCGAAATTTGTTTCTTTTCCATTTGGGCAAATAATCCAATAGAAAAAAATAAAAAGATAAAAACCACTAGTTTTTTCATAAATGCATGAATATGGTTATTGTTCAAAAGCACCACGGTCACAACCTGCGCCCTGAGGGTGTTTTTTTTTCATCAATATCAGTTGGCTGAGCTATTTCGCTGAATCCCGAATTTATTGCCAGACTAACTTTCATTAAACGGAAATTACCTTTTGTATTATTAGTATTCATCCGAGTTAAAAATTTATTCTATAATTTTGCGGAACCAATTTTAACCTCTTTGATAAATTCGCCGTTTTTCCACTTTATAATTATTTTTAATGGTACATTTGTTTTTAGGGTTATAGACGGTTTTTCAGTTTCACTTCTTCTTTTCTTGCACATTATGTCCAACAGCCCGGATTTTCCGTAAGGATATTGTTTTATACCATACTCATCAGTTAGGCGAACATCGATCAAAAGTGTATTTTCGGGAACATTGGGTCTAATTCCAAAAACATATTCAAATAAGTCTGTTATCGGCACAAGTCCCGTCCAGCCCACAAAATTTTTCCCATCATTACCTTGTACTTTGTCGGGTGCATAATTTTCTCTGATGTCGTTGCTTTTATTGAATACTTCCACTACATTGTTTAGGTGATTTGACGCTATCTCATACGCTAAAGAGTCGAACCGATATTTAGTTAAACCACGTAGAACCATGTAGTTAGTTGGCGCCCATACTGCACCATTCCAATAACCCCCATTGGGGTCAAAACTGGGATCATCTGCCGATAGAGTGGGTACACGATGAAGTCTGGCAAACATTGTTGTATCAGCTAAATGTGTCACAAATTTTTCAAGTCGGTTTGGGGGAACCGTGCCCGACAATAGTGCCCAATATGATGCAATGCTTTTTACGTTGGAAAGAGTACCATCCTGATATCGGTCGAAATAGTAACTTTTATCAGAATTCCACATATTGACATTAATAAATTGGTTCAAACCCTCTATTTCTTTTTCCATACTAGCCACATCAGACTTCCGGCCTAACTTATCGGCCATTTCTATTAATATTGTCCCAGCATAAACTTGTTGTAACGAAATATCAATCCACGACATAAACCCATGACTCCATTCTGGACTAAAATTCTTAGGCATTCGAGGTTGATTATCCATTCCACAACCCCAACCACTCGAATAATAAGTGCCATCTGGCCACGAGCGATACGTTCTAAACCAATCGTAATATGCTAATAATACAGGAAATACCTTAGCTAGTCTATCGGTATCGTTGAAATTTAAATAGTATTCCCATTCCGACCATGGCATGATATTCGGACCTGTACTGGAAGGGTCAAAACGTTCAAAACAATCAGTGCCGTCACTTTCACGTATCTCTCTACAAATGAAGCCATCAGGGTGTTGTTTGGAGTAAAAGTCATTTAATGTATTTTGAAAATTAAAAACCCTCGTGGCATATTTGCCATACATGGTCATAAAACTACAGTCCCACATAAAAATATGGCCATTGAAAGCCGGATCAATAAACGGTGAAACAAATCCGCTTTTTGAATTTACTTTTTTCAGGTTTGAAAAAGCAATTTCCCATGACCTCCAATAACACTTTAGGACATCGGGTCTTGAACTCCAAATGGGCTGTGGCAATTTATCTTTAATTGAAATAAATTTAGGTGGAGACGTTGTGTCCACCTTCATACCAATAAACGGATTCTGATTGACAAATTTATTTTTCACATGAGTCTTGAAATATGGTTGTCCGAAAATCGCTAAAATCTGTAAATTAACGATTGCTATTAAAAGTATTGATTTAAACTTCATTTTATTTATTTTGAAATTAACGTTATTAAACTATTATCATTTTGTCAAACCTTTGGCAAATACCAAAAGAAGGTAACAATAATATGCAGATGAACATATTTAATTAAAATTGATGAAAACTCTGCTAAACAAAGCCTAGTACATCCGGCAGAGTAGCGAGCCAATATGTCTATGTATGAACACCTTTTGTCTATAATCATGCGGAACTCCTTTTCTTTTCAATGTAATATGAAACAATAAATTACCTTCGAACAAAAAAATCATCATCGCCACAATCGACATACCAACGTACTTGTGTTTTCTTGGTGTCGGGCATCACTATCGGCACGACAAGGCAGCGAACTGTACTTCTGAATATAATCAGCCAATGGATAATCTTCCATATATTCGAGAAAACCGTAGGTAGAATCCACCATTCCGTTATCGAAAACAAACCCTGTAACACCAAACCCAACGCCCAGAATGGGAGATTGTACTTTTTGAGCAGCCATTTTTAGTTGGTCGATGCCCGAGTTAATTAGTCCCAAAAATTTATCCGAATTCTTCGTTTCGGTAGGCGAAATTATCATTTCCAACACTTCTCCTTTTTCCAAATCTACCAATCCTAGTTTGGTGCGTATACCGCCTATATCAATGCCAATGGCTAATTTTTTCATATTTAATCTAATTTGGCAATCAATACTTCGCCGGGTTTAAGGGTCAACATTATTTCGTTACCATTACCTATAAAACTTCCATTTTCATAATTCTCCAATTTCAAAGCCTTTTCTGATTTAATAGTCAGGTTTTGATATTTTTCAGAGTGATTCAACAACATGATTATCGACTCCTTTGCTCTCGTTTTGTGATAAAACTCAACATATTTATTGTCAATTTCAATATCACTAATCGGTTTCAAAACACTGTAAATCAAATCAAAGCTTGTGTTAACCCACGGATTATATATTTCAGATAAACTTTGTTCCAATTTACCCGAGAAATAATAGAATGTGCCTTTTCCTACTGGTTGACTATACAAAGCGCCTTCGGAAGGAGCATTGTATTGATTGTATAAATTTTCGTAAGTGACAATTGCCTGAGCAGGTGCTAGATAAGTCGTTTTCTTAAATTTCATCTCAAAAGTAAGGGGTATTTTTTGTGACCCTTCCATTTCACCAACAGATTTAAAAACAATCAAGTCGGTATTTTTTATTGTTGTCTCAGACTTTAATTGAATAGCTGTACCAAAATCGTTTTCGAATGACTGAAAAACTCTTCCACCATTTTCCAAATAATTTTGAACAATATCTTTTGATGCTCCTGTAAGTTTTTGACCAGGAATAATTACCGCTTTTGCGTCGGTTGGAATTTCGGCGCCTTCGTAACAAAGTTTTACATCAAAGTGGTTTTGTTTAGCCAACACATACGAGCCAATGTAGTGGTGCATTATTTTATCAAAACTTTGATTTGAAGGTACAATTATATAACAAACAGGCAAATTATCATTCCAACCAAAACCCAATTTATCAACGGTTTCGATACTCTTTTTATACGCCGAAGCATACGACTTGGGTGTATTGTCGGTATTCAATAATCCAAGTGCATATTCTAAGCTATTGAATTTACCTTGTGCAAAAATTGGATCTGACAGAGGCAGAACCAACTCTTTATTTTTTAATCTAAATGTAGTATCAATATTGTGCGAACTCCACCATACAAATCCCGCAGCACCGTCGGCCCATGTACTTAAATAGTTTAACCTAAGATAAGTCCCGATTTTCGAAGGCGGCAACCAATCTTCGGAACAGCCAATTTCCTGAACTACTACGGGTTTCCCCAACATCTCGCACCATGATGTTATAAAATTGGCGCTATATGTTGTTCGTTGTCCCAACCATGGATCAATATTGCTCGTTCCATGAAAATAGGCATAAGAATGAGGCGATAAATAATCAGCATTCTGAGCTATATTTCGAATGTCAAAATTATCATTAAATCCAGTTCCTATACCATTAGTAACCAATTGATTTGGCGAAGCATTTTTAAATGCTGGATATATTTGATTCATCCATGCTAATGTTTCAGTAGGTGTATGTTTTTTATTTTGCTCATTACCAACCCTTCCAACAAGTACATTTAATTCATTTCCAAAATCAAATCCCAATACATTCGGATTGTTCTTATAACGTTGAGCCATTGTTTTGCAAAGATAAATTTGACCATCAATGATTTTTCGGTCACGAAAAATATCGCCCATAGCCCATTTTGGTAGAAAAGCAGCACCAGACATAAAGCCGGTGATTGGTGCTATTTGCATAGAAATGTGGTGGTTACCAGCAGCAACAATCATCTTGTCGAGCTGCTTCATTACTTTTTCATCCAGTTTCCCGATAGTAGGTTGAGTAAGCTGCCACATCGGAAAAAACCGAACATGATTCACGCCAATACCTTGCAATGCAGCCATATCAGCCTCCATTGTTTGCTCTGATAAATTTGGCAGATTTATCATCCAACCATCCGAAACGATATAATTTACACCACTTAAATAGATTTGCTTCCCATTTTTTGTGAGATATTTTCCTTGTGTGCCCCATTGATTTTGAGCCAACGAAAATTGTAAAAATAAAAACAGGATAATTGAAACCCGAAATAATTTTGCAATCATGCTTGTTCAGTTTTTAACGTCTTACAACCACTTTGGCTGTTTTGAAGGTTTTATCTTTCTCTGTGATTTTTACAAAGTAAATCCCATTGGCCAACAAGGCTGCACTTATTTCAATCGTATTTTTCCCAAATACTGCTAAATATTCCTTTGCAAGTAATACTCTTCCTTGCAAATCGACAATCTTGACAGTTGCAAGTTGACCAGAATTGGAATCAAAGCTGATTCTCAACAAATCGGCTACAGGATTTGGAAAAATATGTACTTCTGCCTCTGTTTGAGCAATCGTTGTTTGTATGCCAGTACCAGAAGGAAACACATCTTCAGCTATCTGAACATCATCAATATAAACCGGAGTTGTATTATTACCTGCAAAAATTCTAAATGCAACCGAGCCGGTGTAAGTGCTTGTGTAAGAGTATGCGCCGAATACGCTTGGTGAAGTAGACAACACAACTGTTTTTGAAAAAATGGTTGACCAGGGCGATGTATTCATTAACATATCTGCACTTAAATTTCTTTCTGCATCGGCACTAGCTTTGAATTGGATTAAATAATTCCTGTCTTTTACCACAAACACATTTGTCCCATATTGTACATTATCAATCCCCGTGTTCGTACCAATAGCAGTGGTGGTAAGCTTGATAGCATTGCCCGAAAAGCCTGTTTTCACAACAGATTCAACGGTGGCAGTGGCTGAATTTTTATTGGAAAAACTCCACCCATTCAGATTGGTATCAAAAGTAGGATTCGTTATCATATTTGTCCCTGCAGGTGGAAGTACCGGGGTAACAGTGAGCAATTGCGCAATTGGTTTTGCAGCATTCGTGTTTACATCTCCTTGCTGAGAGGCTGTAATAGTGGACGTTCCTGCATTCACAATATGGATTTTGCCGTTGACAATAGTTGCGACATTTGTATTTGAACTTGCATAAGCCACAGGTAATGACACAGAACTACTAGCACCTGGATCAAAATCAACATCACCAATCACTTTCACAGGGATTGGGTTGAAAGTAAGTGTTTGATAAGCTTTCGTGCCATCGTAGCCATATCCTGTTATAGCAAAATTATACGGATTTTCATTCGCATCATCGTTAACAATGCTTATTGCACCTGTATATGTACCTAAAGTAGTGGGAGTTAATTTCACCTGAAAATTTACTGAACCTAATGCCGAAACCGTAGCCGGCGCATCCGTTTGGAGCGAAAATCCTGTGCCTGTTACTGTTACTTTGGGTGAACCCGTGAGGTTTAATACTTGGTCACCAATATTTTGAATTGTAAATGTTACTATTTTAGGCGATGTAGATGATACGTCTCCGAAGTTATACGTCCCCGTATTATCTACGATATCATTATCATCTTGCTTGACGTTAATCTCGGTGCGAGGAACTACGGCAGGGTATTCATAAGCTCCCATGTCGGGCGAAAAACCTACAGGGCGAGCAACACTCAACAGATCGGACGAGCTGAATTGACCTGCTAAATTGCTGCCATTGTTAATAGCAGTGCTGTTATTATTCAACCGGAAATTGGCTGTAGCATCAGTTGCAAGGTTTGTAAATTGCGGGTTTCCAATCATATCATGCGCCCCTTGTTTATATGGCCCGGCATTGCTGTTAAAGTAAAGGTTATAGTCGTAAATTGCACCGGCATCGTTACCATTTGCATTTCCACCTGTGCGGGCATACATAATATTGTTGTATATTTTGACATCACTGCAATTATTCGCATCAATTTCCGGATAACCCACTACTGTGCCGTTACTATAAGCCGTATTGTTGATAATATCGATATGACTTGCTCTAAAAGCATGTATTCCACCACCACCGTTGTTATAACTTACATTGTTCGATACCAAATAACGACCCACATATACCATACCTCCCAAAGTGCCGTTGTTTACATCCAAAATTATTCCATTTCCATCACTAAGTGCATTAATCCTTTCCCAAGGTACAAGCGTTTTGTTATTGTAAACAATATTATTCCGAATAACTATTTTATAAGAGCTAACATTATCAATACTAATAGGTTCCAAAATACTTATACCACTACCTGCATACATGGAATACCAACAATTATTATAAATGGTATTATTCTCTATTGTTACATAATCTATCTTTCCACCGCCTACGCCACCGCCACAATCATGAATTTTACAATTGCGGACTACCACATGATGCGCCTGTGTATCTTTACCAATCGAAATTCCGTTTGCATTATACTTAGCAATTTTCACCCAATCTTTAATGCCATTTTCGTAATCCTGCCAGGTCTGATAACCTTCGGCATACGTTAAGTTCGCATTATTTCCCTCAATTTCAAAACCATCTACAATAATGTACGAAGCATCTATAACCACTGCATTCCAAACCTGAGTTGTGACAGCGATAGAATGTTGAATCTTAGGACTATGACCTTTCATGGCTTTATAGGTAATATAATGCCCCTCAGCA
>JBBQMQ010000044.1:0-14794 GCA_038329115.1 Bacteroidales bacterium | reverse complement strand
CCAGCCCTAACATATAGTTACAGTGAATTTTATTTCTATAAGTCAAATCATCTTCCCAGATTAATAAGTCGGGTAACGAAACAGCAAAATAATCCATTTTTATTTCTTCGGATATATGAACATTCCCGTAATTAATTAACTTATTAAATCGCTGATTGGCTTCGTCTTTTTGTCCTAATTTCAACAAAGCAAGTCCCTGATAATAGATTTTATCTGGTTTTTGGTCATTGTAGAAAATGGCTGCTGCAGGCTCTGAACTGCCATCTTTAGCGAGTTCCCAATATTTTTTTGCTTCGTCCATTTGTCCTAAACCTTCGAAAGCGCAACCCAAGTAATAATTAAAATCATTTTCCTGAGCACCTGTTAGTTTTCCTTCGCCCAGATTATGAGGATATTCCAGACATTGAGTCAATAATTCAATTGCAGATTTATATTCTGATTTCGCAATAAATTGTTTTGCTAATTCTACCCTGCAAATCTGATATTGTGCTGGCACTTTTCCTTCGCCACCTTCCCATGGGTGGAACTGACGAGCATCGATTAGCTCCATTGCTTTGCTGTAATTAGCTGCTTGATTGCAAAGTGTAGCATATTCTAAATAAAGGTCATCTCGCTGTTGTACCAACTCGAAATATTGATCAAGCAATGCTAATCGTACGGCATGAGGTCGACACAAGCGTTTGTAAAGTTGATCTAACTCCATTAATATGCGACCATCGGTAGTATCAAGAGCAAAAGCTTTTTCTAATGATAAAAGTGCTTTTTCAGGTTCGTTCAATTTATTAAAATAAGCTAACGAAAGATTTCGCAAAACTGTGGGAAACTTATCATCAATCTTTACGGATTTTTCCCAGCAATCAATGGCTTCTGCATATTGACGTTTATCATACCACAAATTTCCAAGATAATAAGGTGCTTTTGCATCGTTTGGATTTACTTCTTGAGCACATTCTAAAGCTAATATTGCTTCCAAGCGATTTGGGAAACAGAATTCTGGTGAATGTAAAGCAGCTTTAGCAAAAACTTCCAAACTATCTTTTCCTGCGAGTTGCAATGCCCAACCCATATAATAATAGGTCATGGGAGTAGTGTGACAAACTTTAGCTCCTTTATTTAGTAATTGTACAGCTTCGTCATACATTCCGGCAGCAATATAATCTAATGCAATTATTTCATAATTATGAATTTCTCCATGCATTAAGCGATTCATTTCAGTCAATTTCACTTCATCTTGAGTGATTAGATATTGCTCAAATCGACAACCGAAATTGAACAAATCAATTTTCAATGAATACTTAATTAAATCCAAAGCTTCATCCGGGCGACCCAGTTTGCGTAGAATAGCAGTTTTCAAAGTACGAGCACTGTTGTTGTTCCAGTTTCTGAATAATGATTTGTCTACTTCGTATAAAGCCTCGGTTAAATTGTCATTGATACACGAAATTTGAGCACAATTATAATATCCGGCATCTTGCATGGCTGCGTTCCAACACGATTTATAAAAAGCATCGTATGCTTCTTTGGTTTTACCCTGAAATTTCAAAGCAAGTCCTAAATTATAACGTGGTTCACCATCGTAGGGATTAGGGTTACGCATTAACTGCGTTTGTATTGATTTTCGGAAATACGATTCAGCGACTTCAAATTTTCCACGACGTAAAAACCACAATCCCATTGCATTATTATTGCGAATGTCACTTGGGTCGCGTTGCAAAGCTTCTAAATAATAATCGGTAGCCAAATAAGTGGCATGTCTATATTGTTCCAAATGCAACCCTGTCATATAGAGTTGTTCGCAGGATTCGATTTCTTTGGGCGATTTAGCTGCCTTAGCTGCTTCTGCAATAGGTCGTTCAGTTTTGTCAGTTACGATATTTAGTAATTCTCTGCCTATTGAATTATAAACACGTAAACACAATTCATCAAAAGAGACAGTTCCAATTATCACTTCTTTTTCATACACACTTTCAGGGCTTAAATCTACTATTTCATCAAGGAATCCCTCCAATACTATTCGAGCATTTTTTTGCAATGAAGTAGCAAAAACTTTCACAACAGCTTTATTTCCGACCTTATCCAAATTTAACAAAATATCGGACGATGCATTTTTTACAACACCCAACTCGCGGTAAGGTAAAAAATACTGTGAAAATGTTTTTTCTTCGTAAGGTTGTAACCACGTAAAATCCGGCTGATTGTCAGTATACACGCCGGCCATTAATTCAATATATGGTCCATCTTCGTCGGTAAGGTTTCTGTCCCATGCTTTCCCAAAATCGCCATTTCCCCATGTCCATTGCTTTTTACCAGGCGATATATGATGGCTTGCCACATGCAATACTCCAGCTTTTGTATCGTTTTCGTATCCACCTACAAAGTTAAATTCCGAATTGATGGCCATGTACGAAGTAGGAACTGGAATGTTTTTGTAATTTGATATATCTACTCCAGCTGAATAATCAACTTTGTAATAGGTACCAGTAGCAATTGGGAAAGTTGAAACATCACGTTTTCCATGATCAAAAACGGCATGAACATCGGGCGGAAATACTGATTGGTAATAATCGTTTACTGCTACAGCAGGATTTGCCCACCATAAAAATGTTTGTGGAAAAGGTGTTGGATTAAATAATTTGCCTTTAATTTCTAGCACAGCTTTTCCTGGATGTAAGGTAAAACCTGCCATTCCTTTTTGGTGGAACATTTTTTCGTTTTCACTCACCCATACAGTAATACTTCCATCAGCATTTTGTTCGATAGTATGGTCAACAGGCAAAAAGGTACTTGGTCGGTGATGTTGCGGCCAATTAAACTCAAGACCTCCCGAGATCCACGGTCCTGTAAGTCCCACTAATGCAGGTTTTATTACTTGATTGTAATAGATAAAATGTCTTTTTTTGATTTTGTCGTAAGCCATTTGTAAACGACCACCTAATTCAGGCAAAATCATTACTTTGATGTATTCATTTTCAATGAAAACTGCGTTATATTTTTTATCTACTTTCTCATCCGCTACTTTCTCAATTACCGGATAAGGATAAACCACACCGCTACTTCCTTGATATACTCGTTTTTCCAAAAATATTGGATTTTTTTCTGCTTGTCCAATTTCGTAGGTAGGAATATTAACCTCCTCTTCCCATGCTTTAACCATAATATTTATTTTTTTTGATTTTTTTTTAACGACGAATCGTGCAAAATGTCAATATTGTATATTTTATTATGAAAAATTATTTTTTCACTAATTCTTTTTCAATTTCCTCTAAGGATTTTCCTTTTGTTTCGGGCAGTTTTGTTAGAATAAATATAAATCCAACGATGCAGACTCCTGCGTAAACCCAAAATGTTCCTGCGGCACCCAACGATTGATTGAGCAGTGGGAATGTGTATGTAAGAATGAAACAGGCAATCCACAAAGCGAAAGTTGCCAATGCCATTGCTGCTCCTCTAACTCTATTTGGGAATATCTCGGATAGAATTACCCATACAATAGGCGCTAAAGACATAGCATAAATTGCTATCGCCGATACTACTAAAACAAGTACTGCAACACCTTTAATCTCAAAATAATATGCACTACCCAGCAGAATATAGTTGAGTGCTAAACCAATAGAGCCGAAAAGCATAAGTTTTTTACGTCCCCATTTATCTACTGTAAACATGGCGATAAAGGTGAAAATCAAATTAACGCTTCCTGTTATCACAATATTGAAAAGTGTGTCGCTAACTCCGTAACCTGCAGCACTAAAAATCTCTTCGGCGTAGTTGAATACGGTATTTATACCACACCATTGCTGGAAAACAGCTAAAAAAACGCCAATCACTAATATGGCTCCATAAGCGGGTTTAAAAAGTGTTTTGAAATCAACTTTCTCACTTACATCGTCCAATGTGGCTTGGATAGTTGCCATCTCTTGACGGGCATACTCCTCACCACCAATTTTTTTCAATGTAGGAAATGCTTTCTCTGTTTTTCCTACTTTCATTAACCAGCGTGGACTTTCGGGCAATATAAAAGTTAATGCAAAAAATAAAGCTGCAGGTGCGGAGCATGCGTAAAACATCCAGCGCCAACCCATCTGACCATTCCACGAAGCCTTTATAAATTCATCTGTTGCCCCAACAGGCACTTTTTCTGCAATCAATAAATTAATTAATTGAGCCGCCAAAATACCAATCACAATGGTCATCTGATTCAAAGAAACAAATCTTCCTCGTAAGTGGGTTGGTGCAATTTCTGCAATATACATGGGTGAAAGTGCGGATGCCAAGCCAATTCCAACACCTCCAAGTATTCTAAAACTGATAAATACCGAGTAAGATATTGCAGCGCCGGTACCAATAGAAGCTGCAGTAAATAAAAATGCGGATAATAGTAATGGCCACTTTCTACCATACTTATCGCTGATCATTCCGGACAATACAGCACCAAAAACACAACCTATAAGAGCCGAACTCATTGCCCAAGCTTGTAAGTTTGCTGAGCCAGCAATATCGAAGAATCGTTCATAAAATGGTTTTGCACCACCTATTACAACCCAGTCGTAGCCGAATAATAGACCACCCATAGCTGAAATCATTGAAATGCCTAGGATGTAAGATTTATTAAATTTATGCATAAAAATTTTTATTTATTGATTAACACTGCAAAGTAAAGCTCTTTTTCTTTATAATTGAATAGAAAATTTCACTATTTATATGGATTATATTACTAGATTCTTGTTATCTGAACTATTTACATTATTTTTGACGCATACACTGTAATAATTTGAAAAAATGGCAAAACTTAAAAGTGGTTTTCTTGGTGAGAGGGCAATCGTAATTCCTAGTTCGATTATTGAAGAACTAAAGAATGATGATTTAGGCAGCTTGTTGCACATTACTGACATTGGATTTTATCCAAAAGCCAGTTTTCATTATCGAAAACGAACAAAAGAAGAAGCACATCAATACATTTTAATCTATTGTATTGATGGTGAAGGTTGGTTCGATATAGATGGTATTCGTCAGAAAATTATGGCCGAGCATTTCTTTATTCTACCAAAAGGGAAGGCACATTCATATGGATGCAGCAAAAGTAATCCATGGACAATATATTGGTTACATTTTGATGGAGAAAAAGCCGGATTCTTCTCTCAGGGACTTGATAAACCCACTTTGTTAAGCGCACAAAAAGACTCCAGAATTGAAGATAGATTAAATTTATTCGAAGAGATTTATAGTACTTTAAGGAATGGATATAGTAAAAATAATTTGGAATATAGCATTGCTAGTCTCTTCCATTTTTTAGGTTCTCTTAAATTTCTTGGTGCTTATCGCGAGAGTTTATTTTCTACACAAAATAATCATGATTTAACAGACGATGCCATACATTTTATGCGTGAAAATATACAAAAACGATTAACACTAAAAGAAATATCAGACCATATTGGATTTTCTGTTTCACACTTTTCATCGGTGTTTCAAAAAAGAACAGGACATTCTCCACTAAATTATCTCTCACAGCTTAAAATGCAACAAGCCTGTCATTTCCTTGATTTTTCGGACATGAAAATAAATCAGATATCCATGTTGATTGGATATGAAGATCCATTTTATTTTAGCCGTATTTTTACAAAAACAATGGGGGTGTCTCCTTCCGAATACAGAAATAAGAAAAAGGGTTAAAAGTTTTATGTTCTGATTATAATTTATTTCGTAAAAAATGAAAATTACACTATTTATGAGTGATTCAACAACTTATTTCTTAACTTCAAGTGGATTGTTAATTACATGAGATTTCATGTGTTTTTTAGAGCAAACTAATAATTGTTTTGCTGTAAGATATTTGTCTACTACAGTGAGAAAATTTTGAACAACTAACAATAGCTTTCCTTCGTTAGCCCCTTTTTCAACAAATAGTTTTCTATGTGAATTTCATTAATTTCAAAAAAATGGCGTTATATATTTAGTTTCTGAATAACAAGAGCATGTTTATGACTTATATAGATAAATCAAACCATTTTTTAATTTCGGCAGCGACAATTAAATGTCCTTTTTCGTTAACATGAACTGGTTGAGCGAAATAGCTCGAAAGATCGATTCCTTTAGAAGCCAAATTTTGAAATGCTTTGAAACTATCAACCAATCCAACATGATATATTTCGGCCAACTCACGTATTTGTGCTGCTTGAAGTGCCAATGGACTTTTTTCATCCAATAGATTCTCGTTGCTAACGGGTGTTGGTGTCATTAACATTACCTTACAACCATATTTTAAGGCAGCTTCTATCATTTTTACCCATGCCGCTTTTGCTCTTACTAAACCTATTCCACGGTCGTTTATTGCATAATCGATAAATACAACTTGTGGACGCATTGTTAAAACTTCGGAAGCAAACCTTAACTCACCTTGTTCAGATTGTTCACCTCCAATTGAAGTTGTGATTGTATTTATAACTGCATAAGGATACATTTCTTTTAAATTGACTAATGTTAAGTAAGGATATGCTTGCAATGTACATACGTTAGGTGTGTGAAAATAACCTGTGGGCACGCTGTGTCCATGAAAAACTAAATTTATGGTTTTGTTATCTGGCCATTTTTTCTGGAATTCAACAATGATAGGACGTAGATAAGTGCATTTGTCAGCAATTTGTGCTTGCAATGCATTAAAAAAAAGGCAAGTGATAATTAAGAATACGATTTTCTTTGATTTCATTGAAATAATTTTTTGTCAATATTTTAAAAGCAGGAGTTCGAGTAATTCTATTTTCTAAAATTCTTATAAGGTATATACATTGAAACTCTACATTCGAATTTTTAAAAATGAAAGA
This sequence comes from Bacteroidales bacterium, assembly GCA_038329115.1. Taxonomy (GTDB): domain Bacteria; phylum Bacteroidota; class Bacteroidia; order Bacteroidales; family Paludibacteraceae; genus Paludibacter. The sequence goes on along the minus strand of JBBQMQ010000044.1, from coordinate 7,979 downwards.
AGAACATTAAGATATTTTAATAGTGAATATTTTGTCTTACTAATAATTTTTATTTGTGTAATGATGAAGATTGACGAATCTCGGTTATACGTTTTTGAAATTCTTTTACTAATGCTGGTTTTGAATCAACAAGGTTGTTTTTTTCACCAATGTCATCTTTTAAATTATACAATTCACCTTTTATTTCTTTCTCTTTGTCCTTCCCCTGTATATATTTCCAATCACCTTTCCGTAAGGCTATTGCACCACCATTGTTTTGTATCAACACTTCCTTGAATTTGGTGTTGCGTGATTTCCCGAAAAATGTAGACAATGCCTCTCTGCTGTCAGGTGCATCGTCTTTTTTGAGTTTTACCTTAGTTAACTTTGCTAATGATGCAAATAAATCTATCTGACTTACAATAGCGGTGGAGATGCCCGGTTTCACCTTTTGAGGCCAATATACAATAAATGGCAATCGTGTGCCACCTTCAAAAAGTGAATACTTTCCACCACGCAACTCTCCTGCCGGCTTGTGATCTTTTAAATTTTTTAATCCTCCATCGTCATATCCTTCTTCTACTCTTGGTCCATTATCACTCATGAAAACGATTAGGGTGTTTTTGTCAAGTTTCAATTCGCGTAACGTATTCATTATTTGACCTACTGACCAATCTAAATCTAAAATGACATCACCATAAATACCATAACCACTTTGTCCACTTGATCGAGGACTTGCTATGCGTGGTTCGTGTATGTTATGTGTAGCAAAATATAAAAAAAATGGTTTTTGAGCATTACTTTTAATGAATTTCACTGCCTTTCCTGCAATAACATCTGCCATTTCTTCGTCTTTCCAAAGTGCACTCTTTCCTCCACTCATATAGCCGATTCGACTAATTCCATCTACAATTGTTTTTTTATGTTGTTTGGACAGTGCCGGCATTTTCAATAATTCTGGATTTTCTTCTCCAGTTGGCATGTTTCCAATGTGTTTGGTGTAACTTACTTGAATCGGATCATTGGGATCTAAATTGACAACATTACCATTTTCAAGATAGACACATGGAACTCTATCGTTTGTGGCAGGAATAATAAATGAATAATCGAATCCCCTTTCGTTAGGTGAAGGTTTTACAGTTTTATTATAATCTAAATTTCCGTCACCTAATCCTAAATGCCATTTACCAACGCAAGCTGTAGTATAACCTACTTTCTTTAACATCATAGGCAGGGTAAGCGCTGATGAAGAAATACTCATGGGTGCATCACCTTCCAAAATTCCAACATTTTTACGAAAAGCATATTGTCCTGTTAATAGTGAATATCTCGAAGGTGAACTTGTTGATGCAACGGAATAAGCTTGCGTAAACTGAACACCATTTTTTGCCAGTAGATCAATGTTTTCTGTTTTAATTTTTCCACCATTGTAACTTACATCTCCATAACCAACGTCGTCCGACATAATGAAAATTATATTTGGTAATTTCTTTGCCTCCACTATATTTAAATTAATAAATAATGTTGTTACTAACCCGACTGTTATTTTCTTCATGGTATTTTTTAATTAACGATTCTATATATTCGGTTTAACTGCTATACCTAAAACAACAATTGAATTATAATGATCGTGTTTTTTATTATCTACACAAAATTACTATTGATGATTTAATTCAACAATATACAATAAAATTATTTACATGGATATTATTATTATTTGAGACTAAGAATAGTGCCTTTATTTTTTTTTTTGAATACATTAATGTCGTTTTGATGGGTTAATCAGTTATTGATGAATTTTTATGTTTGATTAATAAGGTGGATCCATAATGACAATAGGGTTTTCTGGCTAAAATACTTCATGAATGAATATTTATTTAATTCATATCGTTCAGACTGTAAATTTAATTCAAATATTTTTTTTGTATTTTTGTGATAGAGTTATGCCTGAATAAAACAATTTTATTATCCATGTGAATAATAAAATTATCTATTTAATTAATTTCAGTCATACTCTATTTTTGTTGCATAGAATCTAATTCTGAAGAGTATCATGAAGTTCATGATGGAAACTGATTCAAAAATCTACTATCAAATATAAATTTAAACGCATGAATACTATCTTAAACAATATCAAATTACTACGCAGTTATTCGAAATTGTACCTGACAATTTGTTTTATAATTTTATCAGTGACAACTACTTATTCAAACAACAATAAAATCGATTTAAGTGGCAAATGGGCTTTTCAATTAGATAGTACTGATGTTGGAATTTCTCAAAAATGGTATGCTCACCAATTAAATGAAAATATTCTATTGCCAGGCACAACTGATGATGCATGCAAAGGTATACCGAATTTACTCCTTCCTGAATTGTCAAAACCTCAGATTTTACATTTAACCCGTAAAAACAGTTATGTCGGTGCTGCTTGGTATAGCAAAGATGTTAATGTACCAACGAATTGGAAAAAGAAGAAAATTACATTGAAATTAGAGAGAGTAATTTGGGAAACTACAGTGTGGGTTGATGGGAGTCTAATTCAAGGGAAGCAAGAGAGTCTAACTACGCCTCATTATTTTGATTTATCAGAGAGTTTAACTCCAGGTAAACATACTATTGTTATCCGAATTGATAATCGAAAAAAACATGATATATCAGTAAAAGACATGGCACATTCTTATACTAATGAAACTCAGATAATGTGGAATGGTGTAATTGGTGAAATTAGTTGCACAGCCGAAGATAAAACAAATATATCTGAAATTCAGGTTTTTCCTAATGTAAAAGAAAAGCTTCTAAATTTGAAAATCGGTATAAATCATCCTAAATTATCCTTAGCAAAAGGAACTGTTGAGATAACCGTAAAATCTACTACTCACTGCCATAAAATTAAAAAAATACGTATTCCTTTCAAATTAAATGCTGATGATTCTAGCCTTGAAATAATGTATCCGATGGGCAATAATTTTTTACTTTGGAATGAATCTCATCCTGATTTGTATGAGCTTTCTGCTAGTATAAGTGGAAAAGGATTCAAATCTATTGCTAAAACTACTTTTGGGATGAGAACACTTTCCACTAAAGATGGAAATATACAGATGAATGCCGAAAACATTTTCCTGAGAGGAACACTTGAGTGTTGTATTTTTCCTTTAAAAGGCTATCCGCCGATGGATAAAGCTGGTTGGCAAAAGGTTTTCGGAACTGCTCGAAACTGGGGTTTAAATCATTTACGTTTTCATTCATGGTGTCCTCCAGAGGCGGCATTTGAAGTGGCAGACGAAATGGGCTTTTATTTACAAATAGAACTTCCTTTGTGGTCACTTACAGTTAATCAGGATAAAGCAACTAATGCATTTCTTTATGCCGAAGCCGATCGTATCATAAAAGAATATGGAAATCATCCTTCATTTTGTTTCTGGAGTATTGGTAATGAACTTCAACCAGATTTCGGATTTCTAAATTCGTTTGTTGATAAACTAAAAGCGAAGGATTCACGTCATTTATATACTAACACAAGTTATACTTTTGAAAAAGGGCATGGTGAATGGCCAGAAAAGAATGATGATTTTTTTATAACACAAAAAACCAAAAAGGGGTGGGTTCGTGGACAGGGTGTGTTCGAAACGGAAGCACCTTCGTTTAATAAAGATTATAATGCATCGGTAGATGGTATGACCGTGCCTCTTATTACGCACGAAATTGGACAGTACGCTGTATATCCAAATATCAAAGAAATTGAAAAGTATACTGGCGTTCTTGATCCATTGAACTTCAAAGCTATAAAGGCTGATTTAATCAAAAAGGGGTTGATAGATAAAGCCAATGATTACTTAATGGCTTCCGGTAAATTAGCTGTGCTCCTATATAAAGAAGAAATTGAAAGGGCGCTTAAAACAAAAGGTTTAAGTGGATTTCAATTGTTAGGGTTGCAAGATTTCCCTGGACAAGGTACAGCCTTAGTCGGTTTAGTAGATGCCTTCTGGGATAGTAAAGGATTAATAGCACCAGAAGAGTTTAGATCTTTTTGTTCTCCTGTTGTACCTTTGGCTTATTTTGATAAACCTACTTTCAAAAACAATGAAACTTTTTCTCCAAGCTTGGAAGTTGCTAATTATTCTGCAAATACATTAGAATCAGCCAAAGTTTTATGGGAGATATTGGATCAATCTGGCAAAATATTAAAATCTGGTGAATTTGAAAGCAAAAGTATCCCTACTGGAATGAATACTTATGTAGGAAAAATAGAATGTCCTTTAAATTTTATTCATAAAGCACAGCAACTGACATTTAAAACAAGTATTGAGAATACGAAATTCTACAATCAGTGGAAAATATGGGTATATCCATCTGAAATAGATATTAAGTTAGGAAATGTTTTTTACACAAGGAGTTATGATGAAGCAAAACGTGCATTAGATGAAGGTAAAAACGTATTATATAATCCCGATTGGAGAAAGTTAAAAGGTATACAAGGGAAATTTCTTCCTGTATTCTGGAGTCCAGTACATTTTCCAAAACAAGCTGCAACTATGGGTATGCTCTGTAACCCAGAACATCCAGCACTAGAATACTTCCCTACTGAAATGCATACTGATTGGCAATGGTGGGATTTATTGATAAATTCCAGAACTATTGTTCTGGATAGTATACCAACAGTAAGTCCTATAATTGAAATGATTGATAACTTTGTCAACAACAGAAGACTTGCTACACTGTTTGAAGCAAAAGTTGAAAAAGGAAAATTAATTTATTCAACTATTGATTTACAAGAAAATATTGAAAATAGACCTCAAGCAAAACAACTTCTATATAGCATTGTTCAATATATGAATTCTGTTGATTTTGATCCTAAATACAATATCTTGTTTTCTCAATTGTCATTTCTTGAAGCAGATAGATCGATAGAAGACAAAGCAAACCCTGTCGATATTTATTAATATAAAAAACACAAATTATTATTTTTATCCTTTCAAATGATTTAATTTACTATTATTTAATTGGTAAAACATCATTTATACCAACGAGATGTGTTGAAATGTATTTTCACTATAGAAATAATAATTTAGTCCATGCTTTTCGTGTTTTTATCTATTTCAGAATGTCAATTTACATTATATCTTTGTAAAATAAAGTTCGATTAATTTTAATCGAACTTTTTAAACCATTAAATTAAAATTATCATGAAACAAAAAATTACTTTTTTAGCTGTTGCACTAATATTGTGTGGTAGCATATTACAGGCGCAGACCCCAGCTGGTCTTGTTGCAATTACACCAAGTGGTGTAGAAATTACTTCAGTGAGCGGTGAAAACATTTCGACAAACAATAAGCGAATGGTAACTGTCGGGAATAAATTGTTTTTTTCAGCCAAAACTTCTGATTCAGGTGAAGAATTATGGATGAGTGACGGCACCTTGAGTGGAACAAAAATGGTGAAAGATATTGTTGCAGGTGCCAACGGATCTAATCCGCAATGGCTTTGTGCAGTTGGGAATAAATGCTTTTTTTCAGCAACGACAGCTACCGAAGGATCTGAACTATGGGTTTCTGATGGAACTGAAGCGGGTACTGTCTTAATTAAAGATATCTATTCTGGTTCTTCAAGTTCTACTCCAATAAATATTACAGCTTTTGGAGATAAAGTGTTGTTTTTTGCAATGGATGAAATTAGTGAATTGATACCAGTAGTTGATAATACTATTCCGGAAAAATGGTTGTGGATAAGTGATGGAACGGATGCCGGGACAATTAATATTGGCGAAACTCCAACGAAAGAAACTGGATATGATGGCGACAAAGGTAAAATAATTGTTACCAAAGATCAATCAAAGGCATTTTTTATTGGATATTCATCTAGTTATAACGAAACTCTTTGGATAACCGATGGAACAAAAACAGGAACAAAACCAATAAAAGATATAAATCCAAAACCTTTTACTGGCTGGGCGTCAACTTCTCCTGCTGCGATTGATTGGATGACACTGGTGGGTAATAAACTCGTTTTTAGGGCGGAAACCGTTAGTGAGGTGACAGGTAATAGTGCATTAGGTTTGAATGGAGATATAGGGAGTGAAATATGGGTGAGTGATGGCACAGCTTCTGGAACAAACTGGATTGGTGTAGATTATGCAGTTGGTATGAGTGGTGCAACTCCTTTCGCAACAGGTTTTGCAGCAACATTACCCCTTAATGATAACTTATTGCTGTTTAGAGCCAATGATGGTGTACATGGTGTTGAAGCAACTGTAATGGATTTGTCAAAACCCTTTGTCGCATTAACTAATCCTAAAATGGTACAGGATTACAACAACTGGAATTTCCCAGCAGCAGCTCAACCTTCATGGCCACAAGGTTGGAGAACTGTGTATAATGGATTTGTATATTTTCAAGCTAATGGTTGGATATCTGGTCCAGTTTCTGCTCCCGCAAAACATGGTACTGCTCAATCACTTACACGAATTGATGTTTCTTCGGGAGATATTGCTATGATTGATTCAGTAAGTGCTTGTACACAATGGACTCCGGATAACTATACAATCTTCTCCCCACAACCAAATGCTGATAATTGTCAGTTTTTCACTAAAGTAGGTGATTTATTATACTTCACAGCACAAGATGCAGCCAACAATAATGAATTATGGTACATGGACGCAAGTGCATATCCAAAAAAATATTGTGATTTCACCGACAACGGAACACCTCATAGTTTGAGAATGTTAAATGACAAATTGTATTTTATCGCAAATAGTACAAAGACACTCTATCAGGTAGGTGTTAACACAGGCGTTTCAAACATTAAATTGACTGATATTAATATTTATCCAAATCCTGTAAGTGATGTTTTAAATATAAAATCGGATAAATCTATAAAAAATATGGATTTGTATGATACGCAAGGACGGTTAGTGTTACACACAAATGGCAATCAAAAAACAATCAATTTATCAGTAATCAATTTGGGAATCTACTTTTTGAAAATTTCGCTTACTTCAGGCGAAACTTCTATTGAGAAAATAGTTAAAAATTAATACATTTTTATCAATGGTAGAAAGACTTATTTCTACCATTGATAAAAAATAATTTAAAAAGCATTCAATATGCAGAAAAATAAATTCAAAATACTTCTTTATTTTATCTTTTTGTTCATTTCAATTTCTATGAGCGCACAGATTACAGGTAAAGTTTTGGAAGCAAGTACTAAAGAGCCAATTATTGGTGCTTCAGTAAAAATAGTTAACACTACTGTTGGTACTGTTACCGATATAAACGGAGTATTCAAAATACCGACAACACTTAAAAAAGCTGAACTTGAAGTGAGCTATATTGGATTTGTCAGAAATCAAGTTGCTTGGAATGCTGATGTTAAAGATTTTATAATTGAACTTTCAGAAGATACAAAAAAATTAGATGAAGTTGTGGTCATTGGCTATGGTGTACAGAAAAAAAGTGATTTAACTGGCTCAGTATCTTCTGTGAAAGCTGATGACATTAATCAAATGACTACAACAACTGTGGTTCAAGCATTGCAAGGTAAAGCTTCTGGTGTTGAAGTTGTTAGGAGTTCCGGAGCTCCCGGTTCAGGAACTTCAATTAGGATTAGAGGTATGGGCACAATTAATAATTCTGAACCTTTGTATGTAGTAGATGGACTCCCAATGGATGGTATCGATTTTTTGTCACCAGATGATATTGAATCAATCGAGATATTAAAAGATGCAGCCTCTTCAGCTATATATGGCTCCCGTGCTGCCAATGGAGTAGTATTAGTTACCACTAAAACTGGTAAAGCAAGTGCTAAAAAGTTTAATGCAAATCTCAGTACTAATTATGGTATTCAGGATGTAGTTAAAAAACCTAATGTCTTATCGAAGGAAGATTATTCGTATTTTAGCGATTATGTACAGAATTTATCAAGCCTAACACAATTGAATGGTGATGGTAAAATGGTTTTAAAAGATGCAACAAATGCTATCATGTCTAATTCAAACAATTGG